>ONXK01000155.1:0-321 GCA_900321785.1 uncultured Lachnospiraceae bacterium
CGAACACCTGCAGTCTTCCGTGAAATGACGGAACACACCTTTTCTATAGTATTTTTCTTTGTCAATTACCTTATAGTTCATTTTGAATTACCCTTACAAATACCTGAGCCGGCAATATCTCTGCAAACCGGAGTCTGTTCATCTGCAAGATAGAAGGACGGCACCAAATCGTGGCTGATGTATTTGTCACCAAGAATAAGACCATGCGCTCTGGTTTCATGAATATATGCCTTAATATCCGCAAGGCTTTTTTCTTCAAATCCATCTTCATGAAGCCAGGTCTCAGAATACATCCATTCCCTGTCATCCGGATCGGAATAT
>ONXK01000155.1:327-8297 GCA_900321785.1 uncultured Lachnospiraceae bacterium
CCACCAGAGGATGGACGAAACGCGGCAGCCTTCTTCATAGATGAAATCCAGGAACGCTTCCCAATCCCTGAAAAGGTACTCTGAACAGAAAGAATGATCTATATATTTCTGTACTCTGTGATTTATCATTTTTACCTCTCAAACTCCGATCTGCCATCAAGTCACTTCCACGTTTTCCATACGTCCGGCTGGTAACCGACTGTAGCCTGTTTTCCGTTCCTGACAATAGGAAGTATCAGGACTGACTGGTTTTCGAGCACTTTCTGCATCTTATCTTCTGCAGCGATATATTTGATCAGCATGAGCGTATCTTTGTCTTTGCAGTTTTCATCGATCATGGCTTCCAGCCCACCGACCGCCTGCATGACCGACTGGAATTCGCCCTTGCTCAGCCCTTTTTCCTTCATGTCTACGGATTGGAACCGGATCCCGCGCTCTTTGAAAAAACGTTCAGCTTTTCTTGTATCACTGCTCTTCTTGGTCCCGAATATCTGGATGTTCATGACCCACGTCCTTTCTATTGTGCTATCTGCAAACAATAATAAGGTCACTGCTTATAGAGATTCTGTATCTGTTGTATGCTCTGATCCTTATTGATGGAGAGCCCTATCTGTGCCAGCGGTAGTTCCTCTTCTTGAATCCGGTCTAAGAACGCATTAATACTATCCTTCACCATTCCAATAACCTTTACTGTTTCATCGGGAGTAACTATTTCGAGAAGCCGGAATACATCATACTTATGCTTTTTCAAATCCTTCTCGTTTACATGCTCTCCCCGCGCTTTTCTATCAGACAGATCGATCCAGGCACGCATTTTAAAAGGTATCAAATATGATGCGTCTAGGACGCTTATTCCATCAATGTTTCTGCGACCCTGCATCATAAAACCATAAAAATCATCATTTAGCAAAATTGCTGACAGGCTCGAAATATCATCATTGATATGGATGGGGATGATGCCAGAATCCGTCCTCAGATGATAGTCCGGAAAACGGGAGAATAGCTCTATCTGAACCGGATAGCCGGGGACTGGGTCAGTAAATCGATAAAAATGGACATCCTTGCTGTTCTTCCAGCCACACCTATATCCACCTTCTTTTATGTACTCCCAGAAAACCTTGGCGAAGTCCTGATATCGATCTTCCAGAAGCAGGATCATATCAATATCCTTTGTGGCGCGGAAAGGCACATCTGCTTCTGACATAAGAATATCACACGCCGCTCCACCGATAACTGTATAACAATCTGGGTAATCTATAAATTTCGTTCTAAATGATTCCATTCCGTTTACCATTGATATTCCTCCATGAACTCTTCGAGCTCGCCCTGTACCCTTTCGTCCATACAGTCCTTCAGAGATACTGCCATGGAAACCGGATCAACAATCCGAGCCTCTGCAAAGAGCGCTGGATCATATTTCCATATTTCAACGTGAAGGAGATCCTTTTCGGTCTCCCACTTTTCATCCAATTCGGTCAAGGATGCCTTGCTAAGTTGTTTTTTGTCTATTGCAACGGTTGGTATTTCAGGCTCATTCAGCATTGTCCTTTTCCCGAGCGCTGATTCACCCGCATAAAGCCAGTTTAAACTCTTGCTTGACTTGAGTGTAAGCTTTTTCAATATCGGGCTGATCAGGTATTGCTTTCCGGCATCATAGAATTGTTTTCCTTCCGCGCAGGCAGTCATGCGGATTTCTTTCCAACATGTCTCTTCTGTTATCAATCCCAAAGCTTTGAGCTGTTCTGATGCTCGTGTGATTGAGGTCCTCGTTAATCCAAGCGCCAGCGCGGCGTCTTTCTTCGGGACAGGATTTCTGCGGGCGGAATATAGAAAATAAAGGAAAAGACACTGTGAAGCAGGTGTAAAGCGGTCCACTGAGATTTCCTTCTCCTTTTTGAACTGATTGCTCATCGATATTCCCAGGAAGGGAAGATAAATCTGATCCGGAAGTGCTATAAATGGAAGTCTTCTTCCCACAAGGGCATCTCTTTGAACTTTCGTTAATGACTTGAATGCGTATGCAACGGGCATGTTTGCTGCCCTCATGTATCTCGCCAGTTGTTTTTCCAGTGCGATTACTCCAAATCTATCCTTATCAGAAATGCTGACGAGAAGAAACTCTGCCTGATCTGTACTGGCTTTATAAAATATTCTGTCATTCATCATGTAAAAAGGCAGTCCCGATAATTTCGTAATCTGCTCTACATGCACATTAAGCCCAAATGTTTCCTTAAGACGTTCCTGCATTTTTCACCTCATCAATAACTCTTTTTTTATATAGTAACTTAACATAAGTTATTTATCAATATTTATGTTATTGATATGTTTTGACCATATGTTTTGACTATCCGGACATAACAAAATCCAGAGCCTGAGCTCTGGATCTTGTTTATGTGTTATTGAGTTAGTACCTGTATGTCACTTGATCTCTTCGATCGTCGTGACAAAGCCCCTGTCTCTTGTCTTGACGACACGGATCCTGCACAGTTCGTAGTTTCTGTTCCCAAATGCGAAGATCGTGTCACAAGGACTCATGGGAGAAAGCGAAAGCGGGATCGGATGATCCTGGACAACAGAGGATACCTCTTCCCCGACAGCCCTGCGGTAGAAATGCCCGTAATTTGAGTGGATGATCCCTGCAGGTTTTTCTGTAACAAAGACAAAGTTGTGATCTTCGTCGTTGCAGGGAAGAATCTGCCCGATCAATCCAGGAAACTCAATACAGTAGATCGTTACCAGCGGGTCTGACACCTCGTCATAATAAGCCAGATCGACCTTTGTGACCATGGTACGCTTTCCATCATTTTCTGCATCGTGAACATAGTATTCGGTCCCACATTCGTCTTTGACAAGCCTGAGTGCGTGGCTTGTTTGAAACAGTTGTACGTGGGTCACCGGATCACTGCCTGTGTTTACACTACAGGGCACCCAGCTGCCAACGACCGGGAAAGCGGACCATCCGGCATCTGATGAAAAGATCTTCTTTTCTCCTCTGTAATAGCGAATGGACTGCTTAATGGTCTCGACCCTTTCAGGGGAGTCATCTTCTTCGTTGCAGATCGTGATGGTCTCCATCTCCGTGACAATGAAACCTGTAACATCTTTATGCCGGTACACCAGTTCCAGATCAGATTTCGCATTTGCCAGCTTGCTGAACGCGTCCTCTTCCACATTATAGTGAAAAAGGTCCATCCTGCCCTCCTCACGGGATCTGACAGTCAGGATCACGGCGCCCGGGATCAGGGCTTTGATCTCCAGCGG
This sequence comes from uncultured Lachnospiraceae bacterium, assembly GCA_900321785.1. GTDB lineage: Bacteria > Bacillota > Clostridia > Lachnospirales > Lachnospiraceae > CAG-791. The sequence goes on from ONXK01000155.1 coordinate 3,589, forward strand.
GACCAGCGTGCCGCACTCGACCTTTTTTCCGTTCCTGAGCAGCACTCCGTCCCTGATCACAAATTCCCCGTTTTCAGGGGCCTTTGCCGGAGCTTTTTCATAGAGATAGAAAAACTCATCAAACACACAACTCCTGACCGTGACCGGCTTTTCAGATGTGGGTGTGAAATATTTCTTCCCATCGTCATTTTCGCTTTCTTGTACGTGACTGAGCTCAACAGCTTTCTCATCGGAGCCATTGATCCTGTAGAGCTCTCCATCAAGAAAAGACTTTACTACATCACCTTCGTTTTTCCTTTTACCTGCCTTCATTCCTTGTTTCCTCCTTATCGTGAAGACCCGGAGTCTTTTTCTGACTCCGCTTTTCTTGTTTCACGACTCATATAGAGGAATTCTTTTTTTATAAGAACGAAGAGAGGCTTTTTCTGAGATGGATGAAAAGCAAAAAAGGCGCTGCCGAAACAACGCCTTAATAGGATAATGATATGTTTATCATTTTTCAGAGAAAAGTTCCTTATACTCCCCGTATCCCTGCTCTTCCATCTCCGCATACGGAATAAACCGCAGTGCGGCGGAATTGATGCAGTAGCGCATACCCCCGCTTTCCGTAGGGCCGTCGCTAAACACATGTCCCAGATGGGAGCCTGCTTCAGAACTTCTGATCTCCGTACGTATCATCCCGTGGGAGACATCCAGCCGTTCTGTCATGGCATCCTTTGATATCGGCTTTGTGAATGCAGGCCAGCCGCATCCAGAATCATATTTGTCAGCCGAGGAAAAGAGGACTTCTCCGCTCACGACGTCTACATATATCCCTTTCTCAAAGAAGTAATCGTATTCACCTGTATAAGGAGACTCGGTGGCGGCGTGCTGGGTGACTTCGTATGCCAGGTCACCGATCCGCTTCCGCAGCTCTGCTTCCTTTCTTTCCCCACGGTCTTCCATGGAAAAGAAAGACCGTGGGATGTGACAGTATCCGCCCGGGTTCTTGTCCAGGTATTTTTGGTGGTATTCCTCGGCGGGAAAGAAGTTCCGGATCGGCTCCACAGACACTGCAAGGGTCATTCCCACCTTTTTCTGCTCCATTCTGAAAACCTTCTGGATCGCAGGGAGCTGCCTCTCATCCGTGTAGTAGATGCCGGTCCGGTACTGGATCCCTACATCATTCCCCTGCCTGTTTACTGCCAGCGGGTCGATCACCATGAAGTAGTATTCGAGCAGTTCTTCCAGGTCCATTTCCTTGTCGTCATAGTCAACCCGCACGGTTTCCGCATGTCCGCTGTTTCTGCAGACGTCCTGGTAGCTCGGCGCCGTGTCAGGCCCATTTGCGTATCCGGCCTCTGTCCGGATCACTCCGCCAAACTGGTCAAAGAACTTCTGGAGTCCCCAGAAGCAGCCGCCCGCAAGATAGATCGTACCCATGTGTTTTTCATAATAAGATGCCTGCTGGTTCTCATGACACTTCGTACATAGTCCATAAGGATGGTTCCAGGGGAGAAGCTTCCTGCATGACCTGCAACGCCGTTCCTTGAACCCGCGTGTCTCAAGGACCTTCATGATCCTTTTCGAGCAGATCCTTTTCTTTTCCATGATCAGGTCCAGGGTACTCTCCAGTGGCTGGAACTTCCTCGCCAGGTTGAAATACAGGTCCAGGATCCGATGTTGCTGTTCCAGTGCGTCGATGGCATCTGTGGTGGAAGGTTTTTTCAGTACCATTGAATCGACAAGGTCGTATATGCTGTATTCCACTCCACGGACTTCATTTACAAAAGTCTCGTACCATATGTCAAGGAGTGCACCGTTATCCTCCTCAAATGGAATCGTCAGGAAATCATATGCAAGCCTTTTAGGGGCTTCCAGGTCTTTAGTCAGTTCCGCAAGGCGGCGCATCTGAGATATGGATTCTTTCTGCCACCCTTCTGCAGGAATGACCTCTTCCCATTTCCTTATGAGATCGAGTATCGGAGCGTCCACGGTCAAGAGAGTTTCTGGGAAATCGATGACTGCTCTGCTTACTGGACGTGGGCTCCCCTTGATCGCAGTTTTGACCCTCCCGTCACCGTTTGCAGAAGCTGCATACCCTGTGTCATAGATCCCGTAGCGTCCCGCCCTTCCGACGATCTGCCGGATCTCCTCATAACGGAGCGGCCGTCTCGTAAAGCCGTCGAATTTCACTGTCTCCATCAGGACTACCCGGTGGATCGGAAGGTTCATCCCCATGCCGATCGCATCCGTGGCGACCACTACATCATTGGTGCCGTCAGCAAAGAGCTCAGCCTGTCTGTGCCGTACATCATACGGAAGGGCACCATAGATGATACTGCACGCAATACGCCGATTCTTGAGCTGTGCGGCGACCGCATGCACGTTGCTCCTGGAAAAGACGATCAGCGCGTCCCCTGCCCTGACATCTTCAGGGAAGCGGAAGGTCTTTTCTTCATACACAAGCGGCGTCATCCTTCTGTGCCGGATGATCTCGTAATCGTCTCCGCAGTCCTTTATGATCTCGATGATCCGCTTTTCAGCCTCCGGTGCAGCGCATACGTGGATCCTGGAAGCACAGACGCCCATGATAGCTGCTGTCCATGCACCTCCCCGTGCATCGTCTGCTATCATCTGCGCCTCGTCGATCACAGCCACGTTGTAGTGCTTCTGCAGGCTGAGCATCTCGATGGTGGAGGACTGATGATCTGCTCCTTCTATGATAAACTGTTCCTCCCCGGTGACCAGCGAGCAGGGGCATTCGGCGCGGTTCATCCTTTCATACTGTTCGTAGGCAAGAAGCCGCAGGGGAGCGAGGTAGATGCCGTTATCTGCCTGTATGAGATCCTCGATCGCATCGTGGGTCTTCCCTGAATTAGTGGGCCCGATGTGGAGCACAAAATGCCTGCTCATGCTGCGGGCAGCCGGATACAGGTCAACGTAATTATCAGGGATCTCTGTGAGGACAAGCTGGAACAGCTCACGGTCCCTGCGTTCGGATTCTTCTTTTTCTTTTCTCTTTTTTTCTTCCCTTTTCCTGAACTCAGTGAGGCCGTTCTTGGGAAGGACTTTTCCTTTTCCGGATGCCGCGTTTACAAGGAGCCTCAGGATGTCTCTTCTGGTCCGACGGTCTTCTTCTGCATAGCATCCTTTCAGGTATCCTTCCGCGGTCTTCCCCATGAGTTCCACACAGTCCAGGATGAGCCCTGGGTCAGTCAGGAAGATCCCCGGCTTCTCAGCGATGGCTCTCAGGAGTTCCAGCTTCTTCCTGTCAGTGATCCTTCCGAAGTCATCCCTTACAGCTCTCAGGGCAAGGTAGTATTCCTGCTCCGTAACCGGACTCCTGCGCGGAACAGGTGTGCTCTGCAGCTCTGAAAACAGCCTCCCCTTCTGGGAGACACTGTAAACGTAATAATTCTGATACTGGCCGTGCACACTGCGCTTACGGATGACGTCGAATCGCTCAAGGGAATCGATCACCTCGCTGATCTCTGATTTCTGCAGCAGCCTATATTTTCCTGTAAATCTTCCGAACACGAGGTCTTCCGTAAGGTCCGTTCCACGCAGGATGCTGACGATCTGCACAGCTGTCAGGCGGTTCCCGTTGTCTTCGATCGTATCCAGGACAGCCTGCGCGGCAAATGTGCCATAGACCGGGCACGTCTTCAGGTACTCTTCCTGTTCCTTTTTCTTTTTTGCCGCCCTGTCCTTCGCCGTACGGTAAGCAGCGGACACGATCCTCTTATAGGTCTTTTCGACAGTCACGGTTTCTGTTTCCGGGCCGGTATCAAAAGGGAAGGAGATCCTGAACTCACCCGGCCGCCCGGCATACACTATGGATGCAGGTATCCCCTTTACCTGTAGATACTCTTCTATCCCGTACTGGACCTTGTAGTTCTCCACAGCTTTTACAAGCCTTTTGTAGAGAGCGTTTTCTTCTGAAAAGGAAACACGTATCCTGCCTGAAAGAAGGTCATATAAAGCCTTGAAGGCAACTTCCTTAAAAGTAGCTGTGATATACTGTGCTCCGATCTCAGCCCCGGAGTAGGCAAGAGATCCGCTGCCGGCAAGAAAGCGGAGCGTGGCTATCCTGCTGTGCGAAAAATAAACGGACGCGGCAGCTGACGAAAGAAAATCTGTCATCTCCCCGGAAAAAGGATGTTCCAATCTCCAGATCTCCAGCCTGCCGCAGGCTTCTTTCTGTATCTTTTCTTTAAAAAGCCGGCTTACGCCAGGGCGGGTTCCCTTGACATGCCCGTAAACATCCTTCTTTTTCCTTCTCCACTTTGGTTCGGTATCTGCTCCCGCAAGGCGCACGCTGATCCTTCCGAATGCGACGACATCATCTACAGGGACAAGTGTTATCTTCAGGCTGTTTTCGGAATCGCCTTCATCGACCCTGATGTCTTTGATCAGGTCGCGATACGTTATGCTGTTGATCCTGCTTTTCAGGTACTGCTCCAGTTCGGCAGCCCGGTTGGTATTCTGTATTTCCATTACTGTTTATTGTAACCTTTGGGGTACTATTTCTTCGAATACTGACATAGGAATGACACTTCACCGGCAGCTCGTCCAGCGTCATTTTTACCGGTTCCGGCTTCTTCGCATCCAAATCGTAGATCCAAATCTCTGCAAAGTTTGACAGGACAATCCACCTGGCGCGCTCTGAGAAGGGCAGATAGTTGTCATATCCTTTCGCCTGTTCATAAGGTGTCTTGTTGTCATGC
>ONXK01000095.1 GCA_900321785.1 uncultured Lachnospiraceae bacterium
GTCGCGGCGGAGCCCAGATAGACAAAGGAGTCGCGGTGGCCGGCGCGGCCTTTAAAGTTGCGGGTACCGGTGCTGACGAGGACTTCACCCTCGCCGATGACGCCCTGGCAGCTGCCCCAGCATACGCTGCAGTTGGGGTTCATGACAATGGCGCCGGCTTCCATGAAGGTGTCCAGAATGCCTTCTTTCATGGCGTCGAGATAGACTTCTCGGCTGGCGGGCACGACCAGGAAGCGGACGGTAGGTGCGACTTTTTTGCCCTTGATGATGGAGGCGCCCAGGCGCAGATCCTCCAGGCGGCCGTTGTTGCAGGATCCCAGGAAGGCTTCATTGATCTTGATGCCGGTGCACTCGCTGACAGGAGCGATATTGTCGACAAAGTGGGGCTTTGCAACGACCGGGACGATGGTGGAGAGGTCGATGTCATAGACCTTCTCAAATTTGGCGTCGGGATCGCTGGAGAAACATGCCTCCGGTTCTCTGCCGCCGTGTGCGGCAAGGTATTCAAATGTGATGTCGTCGACTTCCATGAGGGCGGTCTTTGCGCCTGCTTCGACGCAGAGGTTGCAGATTGCGATGCGGTCGCTCATGGTCAGGGACGCCATACCGGGGCCGGCAAACTCCATGGCGTGATAATTTGCACCGTTGGCGCCGATCTTTCCTATGATGGTCAGGATCAGGTCGCGAGCGGTGGCGCCGTTTGTCAGTGCGCCGGTCAGGTTAAAGCGCAGGGTCTCGGGGACCAGGACCCAGGAGGATCCGGTCACCATACCGTAGAGGTAATCGGTACATCCGACGCCGGTGCCGAAGGCCCCCAGGGCACCGTATGCGCAGGTGTGGCTGTCCGCGCCGAAGATCAGCTGTCCGGGCACCACATGGTTTTCAATCATGACCTGGTGACATACGCCCGCGCCCTCGTAGAAGGTGATGCCGTTTGCCTTGGCGAAATCGCGCATTTTTTTCTGTGAAGCGGCGGTTTTGGGGCTGTCACAGGGGACGTTGTGGTCCACGATCCAGACCAGCTTTTTCACGTCCGCGATGCGCGGATTTTTCAGATTGTTGTACATATCAATGGTCAGATGGGTCGTGCCGTCGTTGCTCATGAGATAGTCGAGTTCGACGGTGTGGATCTCATTGGCATGCGCCTCGGGGAGTCCGGCGGCTCTGGCCACGATCTTTTCTGCAATGGTCATTCCCATAGTGATTTCTCCTGTATATACGATCTTTATTTGTCGAGAGATGCAATGAGGCCGCCCTGATCCAGGATGCCCTGCAGGTGGGCGGGGAGTTTGGTGCAGGAGAAGGTCCTGCTGCCCGCTGTGACAGTGCCCTCGGTCAGGGACAGTTCGATGTCGTCGCCGGCCTGTACGTTGTCATAGAGGTCGCGGCACACGATGGCGGGAAGTCCGATATTGATGCAGTTGCGGTAGAAAATACGCGCAAAAGATTTTGCCAGAACAGCCTTTACGCCCAGTGCCTTTAAAACGCTGGGGGCCTGCTCACGGGAGGAGCCGCAGCCGAAGTTGTCCGCTGCCACAACGAAATCGCCGGGCTTTACACTGGCTGCGAAATCCGCATCGAGAGATTCGAAAGTGTGCGGAGCCATTTCTTCGACGGAAGGAAAGAGCAGATACTGCGAGGCAATGATCTGGTCTGTATCCACGTCGTTATGGAATTTGAATACTTTACCCATGGTGTTCCTTTCCTGATTTTTACAGCGGCCTGTGTGTCGCAGAGGGACGGGAAGCCGCGTAGCTGCTTAAGTGATCAGCCGGCTGAAACCCGGACATGTCTTAACAAGATCCTGATCGCGCTGTCTAGTGCCAATTTCCCTTTATCATATCACAAAACCGCAGTCTGATACACGAAAAATAACCGTTTGTTATAAGGGCAAAAATGAGTATCTGTCACCTTTTACAAGCGGTTTTTATCCATTGTTATGAAGCTGTTGATATCCTTGCCGTCAGTCCAGAAATCGCATGCGCTCGAGAAAATCCATGTTGCGGGTCTTTTCGTGTATGGCGTGGACGCCTGAGGAGATGACCCAGACGGCGATTTGCCGGCGCCGTTTTCTCCCATCAGAGCGTGGACTTCTCCGGGCTTTACCTGCAGCTGGACATGGTCCAGCGCTTTTACACCCGGAAATGTCTTACTGATGTCTTTCATTTCCAGAATATAGTCCATACTACCCTCCTGTGCCGGAGCGCTTCATTCATAGTGCGCCCCTGCTGTCAGTCAATGGAAAAGTTCGTTTGACTGTCATTTTTTGGCTTTTCGGTGATTATTTTAGCAAAGACGATTTTCTCCTCAAATGGCGTATTTTCACTTCAGGGGGGACAATTTTCAGATGTTTTCAATCAGCAGCGGGACATGTTATACTGGATAAGGATTAATTGAATCCATATAACAGCAGCTTACCCAGGGAGGGACAAGATTTATGAAAAGAATGATTATTGTAGTAACCGCAATCGCTGCGATTGCGGCAATTGCCATCACGACCATTTCCATTCCGGAAAGATTTGAGTGACTTGACAGGGCCGGGATCCAGGTAAGTCCTGGGCGGTATGTGAGCAGAGTTATCGATGCGATTTAGTACTGCGGATGAGATTTAAAAATATTGATGAAAAAAGGATTGCTGAGAGAGCCTTAATGCTGTCAGCAATCCTTTTTTATTGTTTTTCGGTTTGTCCTGTTTTTCCGGATTTTCCGTCTCTGTTAAGACTTTTCTTTCTGCGGCGGATGAAGCCGGAAAAAGCGTGATGCCGGATTGTTACAGTCAGGTTACAGTCGGGCTGCAGGATCCTGAATGGGACGTGCAATGCAGGGTCAGATAACTTCCGCCGGGCCGAAATCCAGCTGCTCGTTGAAGTTGCGGGCATTCTCCATAGTGACTGCCGCGATCGCCTGCAGGGCTTCTCTGGTGAAGAAGGCCTGGTGGGAAGTCAGGATCAGGTTGGGGAACATAGTCAGGCGGGCGACAATGTCTGTGTCGATCATGTCATCGGACCGGTCCATATAGACGTTGGCGTCTTCACCTTCGTAGACGTCGAGCGCAACGGCGTGGAACTTGTTGGCCTGCAGACCTTTGATCAGTGCATTGGCGTCGATCAGGGGACCGCGGGAGGTGTTGACCAGCATGACACCGTCTTTCATCATGCTGATGGCCTCTTCGTCGATCAGATGATAGGTGCCGCCGTCGCCCATGATCAGGGGCGCGTGAAGGGAGATCAGGTCAGCCTTTCTGAGGACATCCTCCTTGGAGGCATAGGTGAGAAGGCCTTCCTCCTCCAGAGCCTTGTTGGGGAATGCGTCCCAGCCCATAACGGTCATTCCGTATCCCTTGCAGATGCGTGCCATGATCTGGCCGATTCTTCCTGTGCCGAGAATACCGGCGACTTTGTTGTTGAGATCGACACCCAGCAGGCCGCTCAGTGCGAAGTTGTTATCTTTGACCTTAATATAGGATTTGTGGATGCGGCGGTTTGCAGCCTGGATGATGGTCATCGCATGCTCTGCTACCGCATAAGGGGAATAGGCGGGAACGCGCAGGACCTTAATGCCGTATTCTTTCGCCGCCTCCGCATCAACATTGTTGAAGCCGGCGCAGCGAAGCAGAATGAGCTTGACGCCGCCCTCAGCGAGAACCTTGACGACCTCACGGGGAGCTTCATCGTTGACGAAAATGCAGACAGCGTCAAATCCCTTTGCCAGATGTGCGGACTCGATGGTCAGACGGCTGCTGAAATATTTGATATCTACGTTGTATGTGCCCTCGCCTTTATCCTTTGAAAGCTCGCTGAAAAAGATACGGTCGTAATCCTTTGTGCCATAAAAAGCGACACTCAGAATGTTGGAAGTCTTGTCTTGGGGGGCGATGTTGCTCAGGACATCCTGGATCTTTGCGGCCGCTGACTCTTCGTCGGGGCCTTCGATGGTAAATGTGATGACAGAGCCTTTTGCTGCGTGGAGAGCGAGGATCTGCAGGACGTTTTTGGCGGATGCGGTTTTCCCGTTATGTTCAAGCGTAACGTTGCTTTTGACTTCCGTGCAGGCCTGTGCCAGAAGAGCGGCGGGCCGTGCATGAATGCCAAGGGGGTTTTTTACACAATACTGAAAACTTTTCATCTGTGTTCCTTTCCTGAAACAAATATAAGGTTATCAAGCAGGATCAAGTGCGGTCATATCATTAAGATGCTAAGGGCCAAAGGTCCTTATTCGTGTTTTGACGTGACGGGTTTGATGAAAACACCTTCTGAATTTGACAGCGTAATAAATGACCAGTAGTTATTATAAAAGGTTAGTTTTGTATAATCAATAGTACAAATGAATGCATACAAAGTTTTTTTGCATATAAAAAACCCGGTACAGATGATTGATCTGTACCGGGTCGGCTGATTATTTGAGAGCTGCCTCGTTCAAAAATATGCGGAAGCAGATGACGGGATTGACTGCCTTTACTTTACCTCTTGATTGAAGGGCTGAGAAGAAGGTCGCAGTCGACATTGCCCTTGATGCCGGGGATCTTGCCGCGGGAAGTGAACTGCCACATATTATACTGTTTGGGAACAGCCATGGTGGTGGCATGAGCCCATACATTGCTGCCGGGCTTGTTGGATCCCCAGTATGCATACCATGTGGAGTACTGGGTCAGCTTTGCAGGATTGTAGTAGTTGTTCAGATACTGAAGATTAAAGTAGTATCCGGCGCGGCGGCCGCCGTTTGTAATGGTTCCGCAGAATGCCGCTGTCATATCCGTGATCTTGTCTCTGCTCCTGACTTTGGTATAACGCATGGAATCATATTCCCAGTCAAAGAATACAGGAAGACTGATCTTATAGGGACTGATGGTCCGCAGGCAGAACTTTGCTTCTTCAATGGCCTGCTGCCTTGTGCCCGCATAACTGAACCAGTAGATACCAACAGAAAGGCCGGCTGCCTGGGCGTTTTTGATATTCTGGTGGAAGTACTTGTCTACAGTGCTCTTACCATATCCTGCGCGGATGATAACAGATGTGACACCGGAAGCCCTGACCTTCTTGAAATCGATAGAACCCTGATGCTCGGAAACATCGAGCATGTGCTCATAACCGGAAGGAGCAGCAGTTTTCGCGGCCGTGCCTGTCTTTGCAGCGACGGATGTAACAGTGCCGATCAGCTTTCCGTTGGAATCAAGCTTGTAATATTTGTTGCCGATTTTCTGGATGCCGGTCAGAAGAGCTCCATAATATCTCTTCTTGTTGCAGCTGGCGTAATACTTGCTTCCGCCGACGGTGAACCATCCGGTGATCATGTGGCCATTGGAATTAAAATAATATCTTCTGCCGCTGATCTTCTGGAATCCCTTCGCAACAGCACCCGGGTAAGGAGAGGAAGAGACACTGAGATAATAGTAGTAGCGGTTGATCTTTACGATGCCGGTCAGGATCTGGCCCTTACCCTTTTCGCCCTTCGAATTGCTTGCGAAGTACTGTTTCCCCTTGTAGGTAAAGAAGCCGGTTTTCAGGTTGCCTTTGGAATCAAAGAAATATAATTTGCCGTTGTGCTTGACGAAGCCTTTTTTATAAGAGCCGTCAGAGTTGCGCAGCCGCAGGTGATTGCCGACCTTTTTCCACGTAGCGCCGGAAAGATCGACAGGAGTTTGTGATGCCGTACTACCGGTAATAAATGAGTCGTTTTTAACCACTGATTCCGAAACTTCCCCGATTTCGGATGCAGATTCCCGGGAAACCCCGCTCTCAACAGCAGCCGCTGCAGGCATGCAGAACATGCTTACTGCAAGTAAAGCTCCCAGGAAACCAGTGATTAACCGCCTTTGCCGGATTTTCATATTTCCCTCCGATTTCCTCCAAAAAAATACAATAAATTGTGTTTTCAATGAACTAATTAGTCAGTATATAGGAAAAAAACGAATGTGTCTATGATTTAGTGGATAAAACAGAAAAAAATTTGAAAAAAGACTTGACAATACGAAATTTGCTGTTACTGACCATACAGACTGTGAAGGGGGCACACAAGGCAATCCATTATGGCATTCCATTATGTAAAAGGGCCGTTCTCCGTAAGGCATCCCTTGTTAGAAATAAAAAAAGAACACTATCCTCAGGCTGACCCTGTAGGCAGTGTTCTTAAGTGCGCCGTCAGGGACTCGAACCCTGGACACCCTGATTAAGAGTCAGGTGCTCTACCAACTGAGCTAACAGCGCATGCTGTACGAATTTTTGTTCGGAAGTTTTTCGCTCTTTCCGAACGCAAGTGTTATTATATGCGATGTCATATTGAAATGCAAGCACTTTTTTAAAAAAATTTTATTTTTATTTTCAGCCTGTTTTCAGGGGAATCCACGATGGTGTTTTCGACATTATGGTCCGCCCTCGGCATGTCAGCGGGCAGCTGTGACCACAGCGGAAATTACTACAATACTTGCGGAATCAAAACAGGACTTATGTATGGTATAATAGAATCCTGTCGACTGATGTCCGCAGAAAAAACAGAGACAGCCGTCCGAAAGGCGGCGAGAGGAACGGAAATATATGAACATGATATTTGAGACACATGCACACTATAACGATGAGGCCTTTCAAAATGACCGGGATGAGATTTTCGCGCAGTTTCCGGGAAAAAGGATCGGGAGGGCTGTCAATATTGCTTCGGATCTGGAGAGCATTGATGAATGTATTGCGCTGGCAGACAGGTATCCTTTTATGTATTGTGCGCTGGGAATCCATCCTTCCGACAGCGCGCCTCTGACAGACGAACTTCTGGCAGGGATCCGCGAAAAGTTAAAGCACCCCCGTGTAGTTGCGGTCGGAGAGATCGGCCTTGATTACTACTGGGATACGCCGGACAGATCAATTCAGAAGCACTGGTTTGAGGAACAGCTGGAAATGGCCAGGGAAGCGGATCTTCCCCTTGTCATACATTCCCGCGAAGCGGCGCAGGATACTATGCAGATCATGCAGAAGCACCGCGCCCAGGAGATCGGAGGAGTGATCCACTGCTATTCCTACAGCCTGGAGCTGGCCAGGGAATTTGTCAAAATGGGCTTTTTCATCGGGATAGGCGGTGTCGTAACATTCAAAAATGCCCGCAAACTCAAGGAGGTGGCTGCAGGAATTCCCATCGAGCATATTGTGCTTGAGACTGACAGCCCTTATCTTGCGCCGGTCCCCTTCCGCGGCAAGAGAAACAGCTCTCTCTATCTGCCTTATATTGCCGAGGCGGTTGCACAGATCAAGGGGATTGAAACAGAAGAAGTCATTGCGAGGACGGAGGAGAACGCGGAGCGGCTCTACAGAATCGGCTGACGGCCGTTGCTGCGAACAGCCCATGGAAGAAGCGTATTTGCTTCATATAAATAAAATAGTGTTGAAGTCAAAAAGATAAAAAAACAAATAGAAACACATATAGAAAGGTAATGTTTTGGAAAAACTCACAACACCTGGTGTTACACGCGCCGTGCTTGCGCACTACGGCATTCGGGCCCGCAAAAAATACGGACAGAATTTCCTGACTGACGGCAGGATCGTCCGGGGAATCGTGGAGGCCGCCGAGATCACAAAAGAGGACTGTGTCCTGGAAATCGGTCCCGGAATAGGAACCATGACGCAGTATCTGTCAGAAGCTGCAGGCAGAGTGGTCTGTGTGGAAATTGATGAAACACTCAGACCCGTTCTGGCGCAGACGCTGGAGGACTGCGACAACGTGGAGGTCCTCTGGCAGGACATTCTCAAGACGGATCTGAAGGAAGTGTCGGACAGATACAACGAGGGGAAGCCGCTTAAAGTGGTGGCAAACCTTCCTTATTATGTTACAACACCGATCCTGATGCGTCTCCTCGAAGACAAGGGGAGGTTCGAGAGCATCACGGTCATGGTACAGAAAGAAGTGGCAGACCGGATCTGTGCCGGGCCCGGCAGCAAGGAGTACGGGGCCCTGTCTCTTGCGGTCCAGTACTACTCCTCGCCTGAAATCGTTCTGAAGGTGCCGCCTGCATGCTTTATGCCCAGACCGGCTGTCGAGAGCGCCGTACTGCATCTTCGAGCCTATGAAAAGCCGCCGGTGGAAGCGGACGAAGAGTTTATGTTTGCCCTCATTCGCGCATCCTTTAACCAGCGGCGGAAAACCCTTGCCAACGGTTTGTCCCACGGTTTTCGCTGCAGAGGCAGGGTCCTCACACGTACAGAGGTGGAAGAGGCGCTGACAGCGCTTGGACTCACAGCAGATGTGCGCGGAGAAAAACTGTCCCTGGACCAGTTTGCCGCCCTCAGCAGGCAGCTGGAGAACAGTGACTTGTAACAGCGATGCAGCTTACAGGTCAGATATTCATAATTTGAGACGCCTTTTGTACATCACTATTTTCAGCAGGACATGATGAACGACACGTTACAAGTCACTCCCCCACCAGATTCGACGTGTTTTTGAGCGTCGGAACGCTCAAAAACCGGAGTTTTACGGCGTTCGGCGTTTCGCGAAGCGAAACAACGTTACCGTCACACCCTGGTCAGGGTGTGACGAGATAACAACGACACAGTTTAGACCCGCCTGAATCACCTTTACTTTCTTTGACATCAATATGCCGCTGTGCTAAACTGATTTTACGAAAAATAGCTGAAAAAGTGTTTGAGCGAAGAGGGCCTTGCAGTGGATAAGTATGAATTAAAAGTAAGTATGGATGAGATCGACCGACTGATCGCGGAGAGACGGTTTGCGGAGGCGGCAGATATCGCAGACACGATCGACTGGACACGGGTAAAAGGAGTTCAGGTACTTTGCAGGATCAGTGATCTCTACAAGATTAATAAAAGATACAAGGACAGCCGCGACCTGATGGAGATCGCCTATGAGAGGAAGCCTTCAAGCAGGAAGATCATATATTCCCTCTGTGAACTCGAACTGAAACTGAATAATTATATCCATGCCCTGCAGCTCTATAATGCCTTCATCAATGTGGCACCCAGAGACCCGGACCGCTTTGTCCTTCAGTACAAGCTGTATAAAAAGCAGGATGTAAATGTTTACGAACAGATTGCTGTTCTGGAGGAATATCTGCAGCATGAATTCCGTGACAGGTGGGCATACGAGCTCGCCGCTCTGTACCTGCGCGCAGGTGAGGAACAGCAGTGTATCAGACAGTGCGATGAGATCGTGGCATATTACGGCGAGGGCCGTTTTGTGATCCGTGCACTTGAACTGAAAAAATCCCTGACGCAGCTCACGCCGCAGCAGGAGGAACGTCTTGAGATCCTCAAGAACGGCGGAACGATCATGCCTGCCGCACCGGCAGAAGAGGAATCCGCACAGGATACGCAGGAACCCGTTTCACAGGAGGCCGGTGTGAAGGCCCGGGAGGCGGAAGAAGCACAGGATGCAGCTTCTGATGCCGTGCAGGAGGCGGCTGAAACAGCAGCAGAGGCACTTTCCGGAACAAAAGCTGTTGCTGCCGGAGAAGATGCGGAAGATGCTTCGGAAACAGACTATACTGCACCGGAAGAGCAGCAGCCTGTCGCAGAAGCAGAGGAAAGTGAAGAAGGCACGGAAGCTTCCGCAAATCCGGAGGCATATACCGATGATCTTCTGCACGAAGTCAATATGGAGGAGACCATCGCCCGCGGCATGCGTGAGATTGGAGACTATGACAGTGTTCTCGCGCAGGAGACCAGCGGTCAGCTCGCCATGGTAATGGAAGAAGAACCTGCCGCAGAAACCCAGGTAGACGGCCAGCTTGATCTGGCACAGATCATGTCGGAATGGGAGAAGATCCGCAAGGACAGTGAACAGCAGCGTCTTGCAGAGGCCCGGCGCCGCGTGTTGGAAAGATCCGATGCTGCCAAACGTGAACTGTACGGTGATGATTATGTCTCGGAGGAAACCTCCGATTTACAGATACAGGACAAGACCGGAACCACCCGCTCCTGGAAGAAGGAGGATGTGGAGAACGGGCTGAAACAGAAAAACAGCCGCTGAGACGGCTTTATATATGAACAACGATACCGCCAACAACAGCAATAAGAACAGAAAGGGGAACTTATGGCTGCAAATGTAAAGCCCAACAGAGTTTTTGTATCAGAGACGGATGCATATTTGTTTGGAAATGGCACGCACTATGACATTTATAAAAAACTGGGCGCTCACCCTTCGGAGGAGAACGGGAAGAAGGGTTTTTTCTTCGCTGTCTGGGCACCGAATGCGAAAGCGGTCCACGTAGTCGGAGCTTTTAATGACTGGGACGAAGAAAAATACCCCATGAAAAAGCTTAACGACGGAGGCATCTGGACGCTGTTTATCCCCGGACTCGGGGCAGGCGAGCTGTACAAGTACTGCATTACCGCAAAAGACGGAACCAAGATCTACAAGGCAGATCCCTTTGCCAATTCAGCAGAGCTCAGACCGGGTACTGCGTCCAGGACTGCGGACATCACAGGATTCCGCTGGTCGGATGCACGCTGGATGAACAAGCGCGGCAAAAAGAATCCCAACCAGCAGCCTCTGGCGATCTATGAGTGCCATATCGGTTCCTGGATGAAACATCCGGACGGCGGCGACGGATTCTATACCTACAGAGAGTTTGCAGACCGGATCGTAGAGTATCTGAAGGAACTGCGTTATACCCATATTGAGTTGATCGGTATTTCCGAGCACCCTTTCGACGGCTCATGGGGCTACCAGGTTACTGGCTATTATGCACCGACATCCCGCTATGGCACACCGAACGACTTCATGTACATGGTCAACAAGCTGCACAATGCCGGAATCGGCATCATTCTGGACTGGGTGCCTGCGCACTTCTGCCCGGATGCGCATGGCCTGGCGAAGTTTGACGGCGAGTGCATTTTTGAAGATCCGGATCCCCGCCGCGGTGAGCACCCTGACTGGGGCACCCGTATTTTCAATCTCGGCAAGCATGAGGTCAGCAATTTCCTGATCGCGAATGTTTTCTACTGGATCAGGGAATTCCACATTGACGGTATTCGTGTCGATGCAGTTGCTTCCATGCTTTATCTTGACTACGGCAAGAAGGACGGCCAGTGGCTGCCCAACAAGTACGGCGGAAATGAGAACCTCGACGCGATCGAGTTCTTCAAGCATCTCAATTCCGTCATTCATGGCGCACATCC
>ONXK01000032.1 GCA_900321785.1 uncultured Lachnospiraceae bacterium
TGCTTATCCTCAGTATTCTTTAAGAATGCGGGCTTAAGCAGCGTCGAGATTTCACGCGAGTTTGATAAAAAAAGTTTTCTATTCAGTTTTGAAGGTATGAACATGAATACCCCGAAGCAGTCGCTTCGGGGTATTTTTTGATCTGCATAAAGTAATGGAAAATGTCAAGGGTTTAAAAACTTCATGGCATTAATATATTACACTACGTGGTATTTATACATTAAACTACGTGTTATATATATAGCTGTTAGAGATATAGATGCCGCACATCAATCTCACCCTGGAAGCCGATCCGCAGAACAGCAAAGCTGCAGATCTCATAACCTGCATAAGAACGGACGTGATCATCCGGATTTCCCAGCAGGCAGCCGGGATTGATCAGACGTACCTTTCCCCTTGCTGTCTGTGTATCCCAGAATTTGTGCGTGTGACCGAAAATGACGATGTCTGCGTCCCACATGCCTGCGCGTCTGGCAAGCAGGGTGATGTCAGGCACATTGTACTCTTTTCCATGCGTCATCAGGATGCGGTGAGAGACAGTCCGGGGCCTCTTAGCCTTATGTGCATGAAATGATAGTCCCCGTGATGGGGACTCTTTTTTATTGGAAAACAGTCTGGCAAATAAAGAAGATAGCGGTCTGGCGGGATTCGTCGAATTAGCGAGATTAACGGGAATAGAGGAAGTGACAGGATTATCCGAAAGGCAAGAAGGCAGACCTTGTGCGTCCGGGACAGAATCGTAGTTCAGTTCTGTTACTTTGCAGATTTCGGGTCCGCGAAAAGAGGTGCCCGGATCCTCGAAGATGTCGATCAGAAGTTCCTGGGGGTATTCTGTATCCAGATAGTAATCGTTATTGCCTCTGACCAGATAGCAGGGTATATCGCCGCAGGCTTCCAGTACTCTGGATTCTTCGGCTTCCTGGTCGCCGGCAATCAGGATGGCATCGACCCGGTCCATCTTATGGACTGCCAGGCGAATGTTGTCTACATATGTATGTACATCGGAACAGACCAGTAATTGCAGCATGAAAGTGTCCTTTTGATCTTTTAGATCAGTGCTTGAAGGCCCAGGATCAGGTGAGCGGCAGCAAAAGTGTAGGGACCTGTACGTGAAATCTCAATGTCGGCAGGGATGTAGCAGCTCTCATTTGCAGCCGGAGAACGGAGATCTCTTGTGAGAATCTCGAAGGTCCGGCGATAGACCTTGTCCATGTCATGGCGGCTGATGTCTCCGTTTTTGCGGGCGGCGGAGAGTGCCTGCATGGCGTATGCGGAGGCGATGTGTTTCCAGGGTGTATGAGCAATGTAGGAACCGCCGGCAAAGGTGCCGTCGATACATTCGACCTCGACCTGACACTTTTCGGTTACAAAGCGCTGGCAGATAAAGTCGGCGGCAGCAACGGGATCATAGTCTTCCGCTATTTCTTTGCGGATCGCGCGGGGAAGTTCATAGTAAAGGAGCAGGTACATTGCGGTCACAGTCAGGCGCGGGGCGTCGGAAGGGGTATATCCGAAAGTTCCCCCGCGGTTTTTTTCGTAGATCGCGTTCAGGAACTGGCGGAAAGCAGCACCGTCCTCCTCACGTTCCAGATAGCCATATTGGAAGAGAGCACGCAGTGCCCACCAGGTGCTGACGAAGCGGCACTCCTTTTTGTCTGCGCGCAGAATCAGCGGTCCCCATCCGTTTTCGGTATGGAGAAACCAGAGGTTGGCGGCCATCTCGTCATAGAAGTCAAAGGAATCTATAACGTCGGCTGGAGTCTTTTTTTCCTGGGCGACCAGGCACAGAAGCATGGAGGTGTTGATGACAGTCGGCCGGTTTACAGTGCGGCTGGCAAGACCGGTGGGAACCACTGCTTCAGTGAGCGTCTGCATGGCGTTTCTGTAGGATTCGCGCTTTTTGTCAATGAAGCCGGCTCCCCTGAGCGCCAGAAGTCCTTCACATGTATTGGCGTACTGCGGCTCGGAGGCGGTCCCGGTGATGCCCCAGTGGGCAGGACGGGAGAGGAGCCAGTTGAGGAGAGAGCGCTGCCTGCGGCGAATCTGTTTGCGGATATCACGAAGTGTGAAGAGCCTGAAATAAAGAGTTTGCAGAAAACGGCAGATGGGAGGCGCAATCAGAAACCAGATCAGCAGGATGAGCAGCAGGGCTGCGATGACATCGGCAGCCGGTACAGAGGCAATCTTCAGTGCTCCAATATCCAGGGGCAGGAAGCGCCGTGCATATATAAGTGCTGCTGCCGGGATGATTGTGACTATGATGCGTAAGGGTGTGCTCATAAAAATGCTCCTGTTGTTTTGAACGTGTTTGATAAAGGGTTACAGGCCGGGACCGCATCTGCCTCGAGGAGTTTTGCGGTTGCAGCCGGGAATGCATCTGCCTCGAGGAGTTTTGCGCTTGCAGCCGGGAATGCATCTGCCTCGAGGAGTTTTGTGGTTGCAGCCGGGACCGCATCTGTCTGAAACGAGGGGTTTTTGCGTTTCCACTGATAGAAAAACTCCATGCAAATTGTACAAAATCTGCTATACTCAATAGTGCACGACAGATGAGGACGGTTATGACTCCGGGAAAGATATGCTTCCGAAATCAAACATATCCCCCATGGTGAAAGTGTGGCCGGAAAAGGCATCTATGACAAGTCCTCGAAGTCTGTCAAAGGATTTGCTGTCGCGGCTTTCCACATAGAGGCGCGAGGTTGTGCGCGCGTCTGCAAGGCCGTCGTGTTCGCGTCCCGAGAAATCAAGACCTGCAAGTGTGACTGCGCGGCCAAGATTCATTACTTTATTTAAGTGCAGGAGATCACAGAAATCCTGCTGAAAATCATTCCAGTGGTTGAGCATGTAGGAAAGCCCCGGGATATCTTCGAGTTTTTTTAATCGGGTCTCATTCAGGATCTGCCAGATATCACTGTCACTCCATGAATAGATTTCATAGGAATCACCGCACCACTCGATCAGATGCGGCAGGACTTCTGCCAGCAAAGATGCATCGATGATATCTTCAGTGGTTATACCGGTGAGTTTTTGAAACTTTGCATAGATTTTTTTGACATAAACGGGACGGACAAATTCACAGAAACTGGAGATCTCTTCGTTCTTGTCGTTGAGCATGACGGCTCCGACTTCAATGATCTCCTGAGTGCAGATCTGCCGCTCCTCTTTACAGTTGAACGGAATCGGGTGCATTTCAAGGTCAATAAAAACTCTGTTCATGTAATATGTATTCTCCTTAGGTTATGCCGAAAATACCGATCAGGTACTGTGGTGCCGTACTGCTGAATAAGAAATAACGTTTTGGAAATTAATACTTATCTCAGCATATTGTGATTGTACCATACTTTGGACAAAAGAGGAGAGGGAGTCACAATTGTAGTCATAATTGTATTAAATTGTAATAATGTAAAATTGTAAAAAATACAAAATTGTATCAAGCGATATATCCTGATATCTCACGATATATCACGAAGGAGATTGATCAGATGAAAAAGACAGGTGTTTCAACATCGGGAGTATTTACAATAAAGGAATATTTGATGGACGACCAGACGACTATCCCGGAGCTGATCCGGATGCTGGAAGCCGGGCCGGGAGAGATCCAGGAAGTGATCTCTTATGTATTTGACGGGGAGGACCCTCTGAAACTTGACGCAAGGTCTTTTGATGTCGAAGAATTCCTGAAAATGTATCCTCAGATGGAGTCCTATGGGTCCGGGCTGGCTTTTGATGTCGTCATGCAGACGGGCGGGCAGCCGCTGACAGTGGAGCTGACCCAGGGGGAGCAGACCGTCTCTATAAATTCGCTGGATAAAGAAGTTGAACTGGAGGATCTTCTGGGTGGCCCGAAGCAGGAAGAGATGTCCCCGCAGGAACTGCTGGATATTCTGGCAGTGGCAGAAAAGCTCAAGTGCAATACCCGTCACTGTGATACATCGAACGGAAGGCGGGAGAGTGTGGCGGAGCACAGCTGGCGCGCCGCTCTGACAGCAATGCTGCTCTCGGGCATTGAGGAATATAAAGACTATGACATGGACCGGGTGATCCGGATGTGCCTGATCCACGATCTGGGAGAGGCTTTTACAGGGGACATCCCGACATTTGCCAAGACATCGGACGACGAAAAGAAAGAGATCTCGGAGCTTGAAAAATGGGTCAGGAGTTTTCCTGAGGCGCAGAAGAAGGAATTTATGGCTCTGTATGCGGAGATGGAAGCCCTCAGTACACCGGAGGCAAAACTGTACAAGGCTATTGACAAAATCGAGGCTGTGATACAACATAATGAGTCGGATATAAGATCCTGGCTGCCCCTTGAATATGATCTGCAGATGACCTATGGTCAGGAGGAGGCAGCGTTTTCTCCCTGGCTGCGAAAGCTTCGTGAACTGGTGGATCAATGGACGAAAGAAAAGATTGCGGCCGGATCAAAAGAATAGACTTGTTTTAAGGCTGCTTTAAGGCAGACCGTGTATTCTTTTATATAGTCTTAAGACCGCAGACATGTGAGATGAAAACCAAGCCCCGGCTCCGGGTCTTCCGCATTCCCGCAGACCGCAAAGCGGTTTGCTGTCGCTGTTTTCATCACACTTGTAAATATGGTACAATATGAAATATTTATATAAGATAATCAACTGAAGAAAGGGAAATCAGTGTGGCAAAAGAAAAAGCCGAGCCGAAGTTCCGGCATGAACTCAAGTATCTGTGTTCATCGGCAGAATTGAAAATGCTGGAAATGAGGCTTCAGAATATCATGAAGCCGGATCCGCATACGGACGAGAGCGGATGCTATCTGATCCGGAGCACCTATTTCGACGATCTCTACGACCGGTGCCTGAACGAGAACGAGAGCGGC
The DNA here is from genome assembly GCA_900321785.1 of uncultured Lachnospiraceae bacterium. Classification (GTDB taxonomy): domain Bacteria; phylum Bacillota; class Clostridia; order Lachnospirales; family Lachnospiraceae; genus CAG-791. Next base: position 4,847 of record ONXK01000032.1, read on the forward strand.
GTGAGCCCTCGTGAAAAATGGCGTGTGCGTATCTACAACTGCAGTGACCGCCGGATTTCGCTGGAATGCAAGCGCAAGGAATACGGCATGATCCAGAAAAAGAGCTGCAGGATCACGCGTGAACAGTATGAGAAGATGTGCAGAATGGAGCCTATCCCTATTACTTCGGATAATCCGCCCCTCCTGAACCGCATGCTTCTGCAGCAGCAGACAGTGCTGATGCAGCCTAAAGTGATCGTGCAGTATCTCCGCAGACCCTACATCTGCGATGAAGGCAATGTGCGTGTGACCTTTGATATGAATATCTCCTCGTCTTCTTCCTTTGACCGCTTCTTCATGGAAGATATTCAGGAGAGGCCGGTGCTGCCAAAGGGCAGGCATCTGCTGGAAGTGAAGTTTGACGAGTATCTGCCGGATTATATTTATCATGCGATCCAGATGACGAATATGCGTCTGGAAACCTTCTCCAAATATTATCTGTGCAGGAGATATAACATGCAGGGTTTCTTACTCTGATCAATAAGATCAGTCAAAATACATAAGGAATGAAAGAGAGGAAAGATAATGTCGTTTTCGGATATTTTTAAAAAGTCGTTTCTACAGGGATATTCCACCATTGAACTCGGAACAAAGGGAATCATTGTTGCGCTTTGTTTTTCGCTCGTTCTCGGCGTCTATATCTTTTTCTGCTACAGGCTTCTGACCAGAAGGACTTTTTACTCAAAGAACTTCAACATCTCACTGGTCTGCATGTCACTGATCACAACCGCAATCATTCTGACCATTCAGTCGAGCGTTGTAGTCTCCCTCGGTATGGTCGGTGCCCTGTCAATCGTGCGTTTCCGTACTGCGATCAAGGAGCCCATGGATCTGGTATTCCTGTACTGGGCGATCAGTGTCGGTATTATCTGCGGCGCCGGTCTGTCTGAGATCGCGATCATCCTTTCGATCGTTGTCACACTGGCTGTGCTGATCCTGAGCCGGATCCCGCTCGGAAATGCTCCTATGATTCTGGTCGTCAATGCCGTCAATGACAAGGAGACCAATAAGGCGATCCGTCAGATCGTCCGTAAATACAGCCGTTTCTATTCCGAAAAATCCAGGAATATCAGCGGCGGACAGCTGAATCTTGTCATCGAACTTGCCGTCAAATCAGACGACGGTCTGACCGGAGATCTTTCCTCTCTGAAGGGTGTTCACTCTGTTTCGCTCCTGTCTCATGACGGTGAGGTGACATTCTAATCGATCTGTTTGGCGGTACGGGGTAATCCAAATGATTATTTCGCAATATGATCTTCAGATGTATCAGGATGAAATGGCGGAGCTGCGCGAGGAAATGACGCAGCTCCTGATTTCCATGGAACTGTATCACCAGACACATTCGAGTGCGGAATTTAATAAATGGTGGGATGAAGAAGGGCGGCTGAAAAGATATTATGACTGCAAGGGCAGAATCGAGCAGATCCAGAATTTCCTTTCGATCGCTCAGGTCGTGGAAGAGGAGCATCCCAGGATGCGCCGCGGCGGCCTTTCGCAGCCGCACTACGCTGCGGGAGAAGACCGGTGATGGATAAACGTCACCGGTTTTGTGCTGTCCTGATATTCTGCAATATGAAGCGGGAAGTGCTGTGTCATGGAAGATATCCGGAGTGCAAAAAATGATTAAGATGATCGTGACAGATATTGACGGAACGCTTCTGCCGGAGGCAACTCCTGAACCGGCTCCCGAGGTTACGGAAGTGATCAGGAGACTTCTGGATCTGGGTGTTCGGGTTGTTCTGGCCAGCGGAAGACCCTATTCCAGCCTTCGCAACCTGTTTCCCGAACTTCGGGAAAGGCTGACATTTCTGTGTTCCAATGGAAGTGTCGTCATGGAAGGCGAAAGACCCATTCAGGCGGTACCTATCGGAAATGAAGAGGAAACCCGCCGGGTCCTTGATTTTGCCAGGAACAGAGGAGAAGCCTGGCATATTGATTCCTGGTCAAAGTCCTATACGGAAACAAGCGATCAGGAGTATGTGGATCTGGTCAGAGGTGTCGGCGTCGATATTGAGCGGGTGGAGAATGTGGAAGCCCTGGGTGTTCCGCTTACCAAGCTGAGCATTGTTTACAGGGACGGTCCGGATGCACATCTTCAGGATGAAGATCTCAATGTCTTCAAAGAAAGCTTCTCCGTGGCACCAGCCGGCCTGGTGTTTATGGATTTCAACAGGAAAAATGTCGATAAGGGCAGCGCGGTAGCAGAACTCTGTAAAACATATGGGATCGGGCAGGAGGAATATATGGTGTTTGGAGATGCCATGAATGACCTTCCCATGCTGGCACCTGCCATGAACAGCTGGTGTTCGGTCCGTTCTGTGTATGCGCTGAAGGAAGCCTGCGCACATGTATTTGCACCGCCTGAAGAGGGCGGCGTGAGAAAGATCCTTGAGGCACTGGCGGATGAGATGCAGTAAACAAACGTTTCCGGTCACATCCTGACCAGGGTGTGACTTGTAACAAATAAACAGGTGGGACAATCATTGTATTTGTGTAAAGGAGGTTTTCGGAAGATGAAACATATCGGATGCTTTGCGACACAGAAAGAAGAAAAGGCACACCTGAAACGTCTGAAAGGCGAGGAAAAATACGAGGCGCTCAATGAGATGATCGCTTCCTGCAGGCATATCGCCTTCTTTGGCGGTGCCGGCGTCTCTACAGAGAGCGGGATCCCGGATTTTCGCAGCAAGGACGGTCTGTACAACCAGCACGATGTCCGTTTTGACGCCTATCAGCCTGAGTACCTGCTGAGCAATCCCTGCCTGGAGCGTGAACCCAAGGTCTTCTATGAGTTCTATCGCCAGAAGATGGATGCCCGCGGCATCAACCCCAACAAAGCCCACTATAAACTGGCGGAGATGGAGGCAAAGGGAAAACTGGACGGTGTCATCACCCAGAATATTGACGGACTTCATCAGCTGGCCGGCAGTAAGGTCGTCTATGAAGTACACGGTTCGACACTGCGCAATTACTGTGACCGCTGCGGCAAAAAGTATCCCTCCGATGCAATCTACGAGAGTTCGGAGGCAGTGCCCCGCTGTGAGTGCGGCGGAAAGATCCGTCCCGATGTCACATTATACGGGGAGATGCTTCCCGAGGATGCATGGGCAGGTGCTGGCAGACTGATCGCCAGAGCGGACCTTCTCATAGTCGGCGGTACATCTCTGACAGTTTATCCGGCTTCCAGCCTGGTAAGTTCTTACAGCGGCAAATATCTTGTGATCGTCAACCGTGACAAGACCTCGCAGGACAGTTATGCGGATCTGGCCTTCCACGACAGCATCGGTGAGGTTTTTTCTCATATTGTTCTGGACTGATTGGAGAAGCCTGTGATTAAAGTGATCCGGCACTGTCGGAAGAGGAGAAATGTAAGATGGGGATAAAATGGGAAGCCAAGGATCTGAAAAGAGCAATCGTCGTCGCGATCGCATCGGTCCTGATGGCCATGAATATCAAGACATTTGTACGGACGGGCGGCCTGTTTCCGGGAGGCGCGACAGGTCTGACGATTCTGATCCAGCGCCTGGCGCAGCAGTTTTTAGGTCTTTCGCTTCCCTTCTCGATCGTCAACCTTCTGCTCAACGCCTTTCCGGTTTATATTGGATTTCGATACATAGGCAAAAAGTTCACACTGCTTTCCTGTGAAATGATCATTCTGAGCTCGTTTATGACAGACTTGCTGCCCACACATCCCATCACCTATGATACGCTTCTGATCAGTATCTTCGGCGGACTGATCAATGGCGCGGTGATGACCATGTGTCTGCGCGTCAATGCGACGACGGGAGGTACGGATTTTATCTCGATTTATCTGTCTCAGAAAAGCGGTATGGACAGCTTTAATCTGATCCTGGGATTTAATGCTGTCATCCTTGTGATCGCGGGATACTTTTTTGGCTGGGACAAGGCTCTGTATTCCATCATCTTTCAATACACATCCACCCAGATGCTCCGTCTGCTGTATCGAAATTATCAGCAGGAGACCCTTTTTATCGTTACGGATAAATGGGATGAGGTTAAAGACGCGATTCATGATACAACGCATCACGGCTCAACCATCTGGGCGGCTGAGGGAGGCTACAAGGAAGACTGGCGCAATGTCGTTTATTCGGTTGTTGCCGGCTCTGATGTCAAGCGCGTCACTTCCGTGATCCGCCAGATCGACCCGGATGCCTTCATCAACACCGTTTCATCTACAAGGATTATGGGTCACTTCTACCAGGAAAAGAAAGACTGAAAAACGCTCGACAGCGTTTTTTCAGTCAAGAGATTTGTGCCGCGGGGCGGCCCGAATCTCCCTTGATCCATCACCGTTTTCGCCTTCGCGAAAACGCTTCAGGGTGCCGCTCTGGCGAGCGGCATGTTCGGAAGACTGAATAATGCAAAATATACTTGCAAAATCCAGAGTATCTTTCTAACTTAACGACATTGATCTGTTCCAGAGGAAATCATGAAAGTTGAATTTACATATATGTCGAAGGACGGGCGTACGCCCATCCATGCGGTGCGATGGATCCCGGAATCGGGCAGGTGCAGGGCGATTCTGCAGATCGTCCACGGGATGACGGAATTTATCGAACGTTATGCACCCTTTGCGGAATATCTGGCGGCACATGATTTCCTTGTTGTCGGGCACGACCTCATAGGACATGGACAGTCTGTTCTCACCCGGGAGGACTGGGGATATATCGCACCGGGGAACGGTGCCAAGATCCTGATCCAGGATATCCATCAGCTGCGCCTGAATATTCAGAGGGCAAATAAAGGGGTTCCCTATTTTATGCTGGGACACAGTATGGGCTCTTTTCTGGTGCGCAGATACATTTCGTCCCGTGCAAAAGGCCTGGACGGTGTGATCATCATGGGTACCGGTTTTACCGACCCTCTTGTGGCACGATCCGGAATCCTGCTGGCCGACCTTCTTGCAAAGGTTTACGGATGGCACCATCGCAGTTCTTTTCTGACCGGAATCGCGCTTGGCAGCAACGGGCGGTTTGATTCGACAGGAAAACATCCGGAAAACAGCTGGCTGACAAGGGATGCGGAGATTGCTGCCTGGTACTACAGGCAGCCCGCATGTACATATACCTTTACATTGAACGGGTATCGGGCCCTGTTTGATACGGTGAAAAAGTGCTGTATGCAGGAAAACGCGGACCGGATCCCCAAAAAGCTTCCTATGATGATCGTCTCCGGAGCGGACGATCCGATCGGCGGCTTCGGAGCAGGTGTCAGAAAGACAGAAGAACTGTACCGCAGGGCAGGCCTGAAAGATCTGAAGACGGTCCTGTACGAAAACGACCGGCACGAGATCCTCAATGAACTGGACAGGGACAAGGTATTTGCGGACCTGCTGGACTGGATGGAAGGACATATGGATCATTCATGAAAATAAGGGTAAAGGTATATCCGGTAAAGCACAGGAGGCTGTTTTATCGATATCTGTGGTGCAGTGAGCAGGGACAAGTGCGCTGGCGCATGGAGCAGTGAGCTGTCAGAAGTGTAAATGCAGCATCGAGCAGGGAGGAAACAAGTGGCAGTATATACAGTGACGAGATCGTATCACACAAAAGGAAATATGGGCATGATCGATGTTACCGGCGATTTTCAGAGCGCAGTGGACGCGGCATGCAGGGAAAAGAAAATACGGAGCGGAATTATCACCGGGTTTACAACCGGCGGGGTGGCAGCTCTGACTACGCTGGAATTTGAGCCCGGTCTTGTGGGCTATGATGTCCGCGAAGCCATGCAGGGGATTGCCCCCTACCGGGATGAGAACGGAAATGTAAGATATTACCATCATCACAATACATGGGGAGATGACAACGGATCATCCCATATTCATTCCCTGATCATGTCTCCCTTTATCACGGTCCCCTTTGTGGACGGCAGAATCACGGTCGGCCCCTGGCAGAACCTGACACTGGTGGAGTGTGACACCAGAAATCGTGAAAGAGAGATCGTTTTTCAGGTAATGGGAGAGTGATTCCCGTGATTGAGTGATTCCCATGACTGGTTTTAACTGACTTTCTGAGACAGTGAGCGTGCAGTCATGAAAAGAGACATAAAAGATACATGAAAAACACGTGAAAAGATAAAAAAAGCACCCAAGCCCGCTTTCCGTTGATTGATATGCTTCGGAAGAGGACAGAGGTGCTTTTTTGATTTTTATCTTTATTCTTTATTGCGCGATATCCGCGTCTTCATAAATGTTGCGGGGCACGCGCGTAAGACCTGCAGGCGAGTCTTGAATCTATGAATTCGAGTCCCGGGAGGAAAGTGTTCAAGGATCAGATCTCGATCTTTGCACCCATCAGCCTTGCGAACTCGCGGACGATCGCGGTATCTCCGGGCCATGCGGGGGAAGTGACCAGATTTCCGTCGACAACTGCCTGGTCAACGGGGACTTC
>ONXK01000061.1 GCA_900321785.1 uncultured Lachnospiraceae bacterium
TTTATGGAAAAATCAGATACGAAAAGAGACAACTGCAAAGATATGATCAAGGGGCGGATCGCCCGCTACTGGTCTAAGCGGGCAGAGGGATTTGAGACCCAGCGCCTGCGGGAATATGAAAGTGAAAAAAGAGAGCGTTGGCTGTCGGAATTCAGAAAGTATCTTCCTGCCGGCAGAAGACTTCGAATCCTGGATGTCGGCACCGGTACGGGATTTTTCGCCTGCCTTCTGGCGGCGGAAGGACATGAAGTCAGCGGAATTGATCTGACACCGGATATGATCGGACATGCCGGACACATGGCGCGCGTGCTGGGACTGGATGTGCAATTTCAGGTTATGGACGCCGAAAAAACGGATTTTGCGGAAGACAGTTTCGATGCCCTGGTGACCAGGAACCTGACCTGGACCCTTCCCCATGTGGGAGAAGCCTATCGGGAATGGTTCAGAATATTGAAGCCCGGAGGCGTACTGATCAATTTTGATGCGGATTATTGTGCCGCTTCCGGGGAAGAAGAGGAAATTGTTCTCCCCGAGAACCACGCCCACAAGCTGCTTTCGGAATCACTGTGGGAGGAAAACCAGGCTATTACAAGAGAGGTGGGGGCTGTGCAGAGGCCCCGGCCGCAATGGGACTTTCAACTGCTGACGGAAGCCGGATTCGAATGGATCTGTGTAGACCATGGCGTATACCGCCGCATTTACAGAGAAATAGATGAGTTTTACAATCCGGTTCCTATATTTTCAATTGCAGCTGTAAAACCTGTAATGAACAGAAAAGCATAAATAAACATAAAAAAGCCCGGCATCGGGCGGGAAAGGGAGGATTTATGAGGAATAACTTACTGAAGCGCAGTACTTTCATCCTGGCTGCACTCTGTCTGGCGGCAGGTCTGCTGGCGGGCTGCGGCGGGTCTTCCGGCGAAAAAGAAAAGACCGCGGCTCCCGAAGCAGGAGAAACGGCAGCTGCTTCACAGGCGGAAGAAGCCGGCGGGAAGACCATGGTGATCGGAGACACTACATTCAATGCCGAGAACTGGGAGGAAACTGTCGACCCGCACCGTACCTACAACGGCTGGGCCTGCATCCGCTACGGAATCGGCGAGACACTCGTACATTATACGGATACGATGGAGCTCGAGCCCTGGCTGGCAAAATCATGGGAAAATGACGGTGATCTGACCTGGACCATCACTCTGCAGGACAATGTGTATTTCTCCAGCGGACGTCTGATGGACGGCGAGGCGGTCAAAGAATGCCTGGAGCATCTGATCGCAAACCATGACCGTGCTCCCGAAGATACTAAGATCAAAGAAATCAAGGCGGAGGGTCAGGTACTGACGATCACCACCAGTGAGCCCAATCCGGCTCTGATGAATTACCTGGGAGACCCTTACGGCTGTATCATTGACGTGCAGGCCTCCGACTTTGAGAAGGGTATCGTGGCAGGTACGGGCCCCTATGTGGTGGTCGATATGCAGACGGACCATCATCTGACACTGACCAAAAATGACAATTACTGGAACGGCACACCCAAGATCGATACACTGACAATTCGCACGCTTTCCGACGGCGATACACTTTCTGCAGCCCTTCTGGCAGGCGACATCGACGCGGCCTATGGGATGGCTTATGAGGCCTATCCGAATTTTGAAAATGACAATTTCCAGTTTTCATCCATCGACACATCCAGAGCCTTTTTTGCATCCATGAACATGACGAGCCCGGTCATTCAGGATCCGGCAGTCCGCAAGGCCATTGCCATGGGAATCAATAAGGAGGGATTTGTCTCGACGCTTCTGGAAGGACACGGACAGCCCGGAAACGGCGCGTTTCCCGACGGCTTCAGCACATTCGGCGGAGAAAATGTAAAGACGGAAACCTATGATCCTGAAGGTGCAGCCAAAGTTCTGGAAGAAGCGGGATGGAAGGATACCGATGGCGACGGCATCCGCGAAAAGGACGGGAAGAAGCTTACGATCCGCTGGCTGACCTATCCCAGCCGTCAGGAGCTTCCTCTTCTGGCCGAGTCCGCGCAGGCCTCTCTCAAGGACATCGGAATTGAGCTTGATATCAACTGCACAGCCAACCGGCGTGATTTCCTGGCAAAGATGGAGAGCTGGGATATTTATGCCTCGGCCCTGGTCACGGCACCTTCCGGCGACCCCCAGTACTTCTTTACCACCAGCTGTCTGCCCGGCATGAGCTACAATTTCGGTGCCTATGAAAATGCAGAAGTCACGGACCTGATCGAAAAGATGAGCACCGAGTTTGACCCGGCAGAGAGAGGAAAACTTGCCATCGAACTTCAGCAGAAGATTCTGGATGATAACGCCTATGTTTTCTGTTCTTTCCTGCAGATGAACATGATCTCCAGAGCAGGTGTCACCGGCTATACCGCCCATGCCTGCGACTATTATCAGGTTACGGCGGATCTGGACATCGAATGAACCTCTAACCCTATGCAGGGCAGAGGTTTTACCGAAGGGCTGTTGGATACGACTGCCGGGATGAACCGCCAACCCTATGCGGGACAGAGGCTCTTATGGATGCGGAACTTTGCCGCTTCGCTTTATAGAGCGCAGGTGATTACGCACCAGTTCCCTACTTGATGAACCGGTCGATAGCCCGGTTGAGGGCTTCCACAGCCTCCATATCATCTTCCTCGATGGCATCGACGATGCAGTGGCTGATATGATTTTTCATAATGACTTTACCGGTATTGTTGATCGCGTTGCGGACTGCTGCCAACTGGATCAGTACATCGCTGCAGTCCTCATCGCGTTCCACCATCCGCCGGACGGATTCAAGGTGGCCGATCGCCCTCGACAGGCGGTTGACCACCGCTCTTTTTTCTTCCGCACTGTGTACATGATGATGCTTCTTGCCGTCTGCGTGATCATGAGAGTGCCCGTGGGAATGGCTGTCCGCATGGTCATGCGAGTGTCCATGGGAATGACTGTCCGCATGGTCGTGCGAGTGCCCGTGGGAATGGCTGTCCGTATGGTCATGTGAATGCTCGTGCGAATGCTCGTGAGTATGTTCTTGTATTTCCAAATCTGTTACCTCTTTAGTCGGAACTTCCGGCTGCTTTCCGAAAGGGCTGTTCTGCTCCTGTCTGTGTAAAAAACGCAGATGGGTTTCAATCTCGCAATTATTATACTTGTGACATGGTCACACGTCTACAAACATATTTGATGAAAACTACGCGCTGCTCCGCGCCACGGGCGCTCGCGCATCGCTCCAACCATTCGGAATCCGCTCGTTTTGCGCGTAAAGCGCGCAAAACAGAGTTTTTTGCCATAAAGCATAAGAGAATGCTATACTGTAAAGGTCGGTGAAAAGCCGCTGTGGTCTGCGGCGGAGCATCGACGGACATACGGGAGAAGAGGAGAGAGAAGAGAAAGATGGAGGATCGGTTTTCCAGGAGCAGGATGCTGCTCGGTGAGGAGGCGATGAAAAAGCTTGCTGCATCGAGGGTCGCGGTTTTCGGTGTCGGCGGTGTCGGCGGCTATGTCGTGGAAGCTCTGGCCAGAAGCGGCGTGGGAGCGATCGACCTGATCGACAAGGACACGGTGGCGCTTTCCAATATCAACCGCCAGATCATCGCGACAATGGATACCGTCGGACGTGACAAAGTCGATGTCATGGCGGAACGGATCCGGTCCATTAATCCTGATGCTATCGTCTACCGGCACAAGTGTTTTTACCTGCCGGAGACGGCGGAACAGTTTGACTTTTCCCTTTATGACTATGTGGTAGATGCCATCGATACTGTGACGGGCAAGATCCAGCTCATCCTGCAGGCCGGGGAGGCCGGGGTGCCGATCATCAGCGCCATGGGGGCAGGTAATAAACTGGATCCCTCCCGCTTCGAAGTGGCGGATATTTATCAGACATCCGTCGATCCCCTTGCGCGGGTAATGCGCCGCGAGCTGAAAAAACGTGGAGTGGAGAAACTCAAGGTCGTATATTCCAAAGAGAAACCCCTGCAGCCTGCCAAAGACCCGACAGCCGGCGAAAGAGGTCGTGAAAGCAGTACGGATATATCTGCCGGTGTACCCGTGAGCGAAGACAGTACGGGTATATCTGCCGGAGTATCCGTAAACGAAGGCAGCGGGCGCCGTTCGACCCCGGGGAGTCTTGCCTTTGTCCCCTCCGTAGCAGGACTGATCATAGCGGGCGAAGTGGTGAGGGACCTGTGCGGGATCAAATAACCGGGCATCCGGCCTTCTGAGATTCTTTACTGTTTGATGCCTGCCAGTCACAGGCTGTCTGCGTGAAATCGCGTCAGAGTGACGCATCGACATGTGGGGTAAGAATGGAAAAACGGCAGATTATTCAAAACAGCATTATATCCGATATGTCGGAAGGGGTCATGGCGATCCGCTTTGACGGCAGGATCGAACTGGTCAACGACGCGGCTCTGTCGATCCTGGAGAGGACGAGAGAAGAGCTGGAAGGAAGGCCCTTTGCGAGCTGTTTTTTTATAAATGAGAACAATGATCCTTTTACAGAATGTGTTCTGGATGTGATCTACATGAAGGGCAGGCGGCAGGATCGTTATGTGCCCTATTATACGGACAGAGGCAGGAAGGAACTGCGTATCGTCTCCTCCTATCTGAAGGAGGAAAGTGAAAAGGTCGGCGTGATCCTGGTCATCAGTGATATCACAGAGCTGACCCGGATGCGGGATGCGGTCATAGCCATGGAAAAGATCCGCAGGCTCAACGAGAGCCTTTCTCTGCGGAACCGCGTACTGCAGGAGACATTCGGCAGGTATCTCTCCGATGACATTGTGAGGGAGATCCTCGAATCACCGGATGGATGGAAACTGGGCGGACAGAAGCGCACGCTGACGATCATGATGAGCGATATCAGGGGCTTTACCATGCTGTGTGAACGGATGGAACCCCAGGACCTGGTCACCATGGTCAATCATTATTTTTCAGAGATGTACGAGGAGATCAGCCGTTATAACGGGACTCTGATCGAATTCCTTGGAGACGGTATGTTTGTGATCTTCGGTGCACCTGTCACGACGCAGGCCCATGCCTCGGATGCTGTTGCGGCAGCCATAGGTATGCAGAAGCGGATGAAAGCCGTCAATGAATGGAATGCCGAGCGGGGATTTGAGCCGCTTTCGATGGGGATCGCCATCAATTCGGATGAAGTGATCCTGGGCAATATAGGGTCCGAGCGCCGGACCAAGTACGGCGTTCTGGGCGCCCCGGTCAATCTGACCGGCCGGCTGGAGTCCTATGCGGCGGGCGGTCAGATCCTGATCTCATCGTCGACCCGCGATCTGATCCGGGAGGAAGTCACCGTAGACTTTACCAGAAATGTATCCCCCAAGGGGGTACACGGAGATATCACGATCTGCGGAGTCTCCGGAATAGGGGCGCCCTACAACCTGTATCTTGATGAAAAAACGGACCGGCCGGTCCTTCTTCCCGCACCTGCAGAGGTAAAATATTACCTGCTGGACGGCAAACATGTCATCGGCAGGTCAAGGAAGGCAGCGATCCTGTCCGTTTCGGAAGGGCAGGCTGTTATGGAAACGGAGGAAGAGATCTTTACCTGCGACAATCTGAAACTGGATGTGGGCGACGGTCTGTATGCCTTGGTGACGCATACGGAAAATGACCTGACGACGATCCGCTTTACGGCCAGGCCTGCAGGCTTTGGTCAGTGGCTGGAACAGATCGGCTTCAGGGAGCCGACGGACAATGGAGATTATGCAGGTCTGGAGACAGGAGGAAAGAACCATACGGATGAGCAATAATTCAATCTATATCAACACCTGCCTTTTCGGGGATCATTTATCCCGCGTGCAGGAATATGCGCAGGCTTATGGCGGCAGGCTCGGATTTGAGATCCTTGCCATGTTTGACATGCCGGATTTTGAGCAGTCGCTCAGGGAGAATCTTGCCCTTTTGCAGGAGCATCCGGTCGCCTTTCATGGACCTGTATTCCGCGTAGAACACGCAGCCCCCAGGGGAACACGGCAGTACGAAGAGTCCATGCATCATGTCCGGCTGACCCTGAAATATGCCCGGATCCTCCGGAGCAGGCATTTTACCATGCACCTGAACAACGGACGTGTGGATCCCGACCGCAAGGAAGAGATGCTGGCAAATGCACATGAAAACTACAAGGAACTGCAGGAGATGTTCGGTTCCTTTGACTGTCCGGTCTATATTGAGAATACCGGCACGATCCTGCAGAAAAACATGCTGCTGGACCAGCAGGAATTCACACAGGTGTGCCGTGACAAAAAATACGACGTGCTCATTGATATCGGGCATGCCAATGCAAATGGATGGGACATTCCGCGTCTGATCGATGATCTGCAGCCGCAGATCCGTGCATATCATCTGCACAATAACGACGGGATACATGACCAGCATAACCGTCTGCACGAGGGCACCATCGATTTTACATCGCTTCTGGACAAGATCCTGAAGACAACGCCTGACGCCGATCTGATCATTGAATATACACGCAGAGAGAAGGATGGAGCCGGACTTCATGAGGATATCCGGGAAGTTCTCGAGACATGTGACAAAACACGAGAGTAACGCGCGTCACACAGAACACGCGAGCGAGTCTTGAATATTACGTCAATTGCGGCACACAGCCATGGAGGGTAAATATGCAGGAAAGGTTTTTCAAAAAGAACGAAGTGATTTTCTGGGAAGGATCCATGGGATCCTGTCTCTATAAGATTATCGAAGGGACAGTCTCCGTTGTTCTCGGCTATGGATCAAAAGAGGAGCAGAAGCTGACGGAACTCGGCCCCGGCCGCATTTTCGGCGAAATGGCAGTGCTGGACTCCTGGCCCAGATCTGCAACTGTCGTTGCATCGGATGACAAGGTCAGGGTTCTGGAAATCACTGAGAAGGAACTGGACGGTTTTTTTGAATCTGACCCCGACCAGATCAGAATGATCACGAAGAATCTGAGCCGCCGTCTCCGCGAGCTCACAGTATCCTATGATGAGGCCTGTGCCACCATCGATGAAATGCGCCGGACAAGAGGCGAGATCCAGGAGAGGAAGGAAGGGCTGCTCTCCAGAATCGGCAAGTTCCTGAATATCTATAACCATATGCTTGGGAGCAGGAATGCTCTTGAGGCTATGGAGAGATATGAAAATATCGAGCGGATCCGGGAAGAACACGGGCAGATGCGGGAAAATATGAGGTTCAAAAAGGGACAGGTTATTTTCCGTCAGGGAGATGCGGGAGACTGCATGTATTACATCGGCTTCGGTACAGTGGGAATTTATCTGGATTATGGGACAGACCGGCAGAAGCTTCTCGCGGAGCTGCAGGAAAACCGGTTTTTCGGCGAGATGGGTATTATAGAAAAAATGTCCCGTTCCGCCACGGCGGTTGTCATGGAAAATGACACTGTGCTGACACGTATCACGGAGGATGGCCTCGAGAATCTGTTTAAAGAGGATCCTTCTTTCATCCTGCTTGTGATGCAGCATCTTTCCTCCAGGCTGCGCAGTCTCACCAGGGATTATATCAAGGCCTGCCGGACGATCTCCCGCATGGATGATGAAGAAAAGGGCGGAAAGCCGATGTCAGATGAAGACCAGGCGATGATCAACTACTATATCGCTCAGGCGCAGGCAATGAATAACCGGTGGATGTTTTACTAAGGCGTCCTCAAAATCAGGAAGGTCTGAACTGTAAACATTCATCTCCGGCATTCATCTCCGGGCGGAAAAACATATTGAAAAAAACGGCCCGTTATGAAAAAATGGGTTAAGAATGATATTAAAAACGGGAATTGTCTGACAAAGGCACAGGGTGCTTTTTCAGGAGGATTCCGCCACGCAATCCTGCAGCTATGCACTGACTGCTGCCTGGATAGAGGGAAGACTTATGGCAGAAACAGAACAGAAGACCGCAGAACGGGAACAGATGTCTGCTGAAGGGCAGGATATAAGGCAGGAACCTGCAGAAAAGAAAGCGGCGAGGCAGAGATCTGCAGAACAGAAACCGGCAAAGCAAAAATCCGCAAAAAAGAAATACGACAGAGCTTCGGAGTCTGCAGGACAGAAAAAAGGCGGAAAGTCCAGGTCGGGCGGCAGCAGTAAGGCCTCAGGAAATGCCGCGCGCAGTAAAAAGCGTGCAGCCGTAAGGCGCGGCGGCAAGTCGACGAGCCAGACGATCGCGAAGAGTTTCGGGCATGCCTTTGACGGGATCCTTTTCGGTCTTGACGAACGCAATATGAAGATCCACTGCACCATGGCCGTCCTTGTGGTGTTCTTTGGACTGGTACTGCACATTTCGGTGTCGGAATGGTGCACCTGCTTTGGCCTGTTTGGCCTGGTCATGGGGCTTGAACTGGTCAATACGGCAATTGAGGCAGTGGTCGACCTGGTGACAGATGAATTCAAACCTCTGGCAAAACGCGCCAAGGACGCGGCTGCCGGAGCTGTACTGATCGCCGCCATCATGGCTGCCGTTGCGGGACTGATCATCTTTATTCCCCGCTTCCTCTACCTGATCAGAAGTATCTGAGGACAGCTGTTTT
>ONXK01000031.1 GCA_900321785.1 uncultured Lachnospiraceae bacterium
GTTAATTCTCAATGGAAAGGTAATAGTGCTGTAATGTCCATGTTTGGTCTGGCAAATAGTTACCAGACATATTATACTGTATCAAATCTTTTAAAACAGAAAGGAGATATCATGACTTTTCAGGAAATGCTGGAAAAAAGAGAAAGCTGCAGGGCATATTCAGACCGTCCGGTGTCAAGGGAGGACCTGATGAAACTGGTGGAAGCGGGCCGTCTGTCTCCCAGCGGATGCAATGCACAGCCGTGGAAATTCATTGTCGTCGATGATCCGGCAGCAAAAGAAAAACTGTGTGACGCCCTTGTAGTGGAGAATGGGGCGACAGGCGTTCCGTTCCGCGAACAGGTCCCCGCTTACATCATTCTCGTAGAGCAGCCGGCAAAAGTAGTTCCCTTCGTGAAAGCCCACTATGGAGAAACACAGAGATTTGCCCAGGGCGATATCGGGATGGCCGCCATGAATATGTGCTATCAGGCGCTGGAGCTGGGACTCTCCACCTGTATCCTCGGACTGAATGATCAGAAGAAAATGGAACAGTATTTCGGTATCCCTGAAGGCAGTGAAGTCCGAATAGTCCTTGCGGTCGGATATGCCGCAAAGGATGAACCCCCGCGGAGGAAGATCCGCAAATCCATTGAGGAAGTATGCAGCTTCAACCAGTGGTAACATCAGACGATATAAGCGTTATAGAAGGACTTAAAGTGCGTCTTTATGTCAGCGATCAATAACAGCTCTTGTCCTGCAAGAGCTGTTATTGATCTTCCCTGCATGGAAAGAGGTCTTCAAATGCGATTATTTGTTGCCATCCAACTATCCGATGAATTAAAGAAAAATATTACCGGCACGCTTCACGACCTGAAACAGAAAGGCGTGAAGGGAAACTACGTGCCGACACAAAACCTGCACCTTACGCTGGCTTTTATCGGGGAAATCGACGATCCCGGCGCCGTAAAAGCGGCGCTGAAAAACGTGTCCTTTAAGCCGTTCAAGCTGGCCCTGTCCGATATGGGGACATTCGGGGACCTGCTCTGGGTAGGCATGAAAGGAAACCAGGGACTGTCAGCAGCCGCAAAGTCCGTGCGGGATGCCCTGGATACAGCCGGCATACCATATGACCGCAAGGAGTTCAAACCACATATCACGGTGATCCGCAAAGCTTCCGGGAACTGGAAACAGGTCACGGCTCCCAAAGGCCAGATGATGGTGAAAAAAATATCCCTGATGAAAACGACATTCAGGGACGGAAAGCCGGTTTACTCGGAAGTGGCGTCATTCTGAACACCGGGAACACCCGGGGACGGTCCTTTTGTGTCTGTCCCCGAGTGTCTTTCTGTCTTTGGGAGTGGCGGGACATGCAAAACAGGTGTAAAATACAATAGAGTATGATGAAAACAGCGAGGAAAAGCCGAGGGAGCGTCGTGCTCGCACGAACGCTCATGAGGCCTTGACGCAGACCGCTTGCGGTCTGTTGCGTCCGTAAACATGAGGAAAAAGCTGTTTTGCGCGCGCTTTTGGCGCAAAACGAGCGGAATCCGAATGGTTGGAGCGATGCGGGCGGGAGCGCCCGTGGCGCGGAGCAGCGCGTAGTTTTCATCATACATCGATTGTGGCGCCACGTCATGGAACTAAAGTATGTGCGAAGAGGAATCTGCAGATCTGCGGACGAATCTTTGTGGACGAATCGTTTGTGGAAAGACATAAAGGCGGAAGGATCTCCGGGAAAGGGATTGTTAGAAAAATGAGAATTCTCGTAACGGGCGGTGCCGGTTATATCGGCAGCCATACATGTGTGGAACTGTTAAACGAAGGGCATGAGGTGGTCATTCTTGACAATCTGTATAATTCCAGCAGAAAGGCTGTGGACCGGATTGAGGAGATCACAGGGAAGAAAGTGACCTTCTACGAGGCGGATATCCGTGATCGGGCCGGTATTAAGGCAGTGTTTGATCAGGAGCAGATTGATGCAGTCATTCACTTTGCAGGCCTGAAGGCGGTCGGAGAGTCTGTCGCGAAGCCGATCGAGTACTATGAGAACAACATCGGCGGAACGCTGACACTTTGTGATGAGATGAGGAATCACGGCGTAAAAAATATTATCTTCAGTTCTTCTGCTACTGTTTATGGAGATCCGGCGGAGATTCCGATCACGGAGAGCTGCCCGAAGGGTGTCTGCACGAATCCTTATGGATGGACGAAGTCCATGCTCGAGCAGATTCTGACGGACATTCACACTTCTGACAATGAGTGGAATGTTGTGCTGCTTCGCTACTTCAATCCGATCGGCGCACATAAGAGCGGTATGATCGGTGAGGATCCGAAGGGGATTCCGAACAATCTGCTGCCGTATGTTGCGCAGGTTGCAATCGGCAAGCTGCCGCAGATCGGCGTCTTCGGAAATGACTATGACACGCCGGACGGCACCGGTGTACGCGATTATATTCATGTTGTGGATCTGGCCCGCGGCCATGTGAAAGCACTTGCAAAACTGACGGCAGGAAGCGGTGTTAATGTCTATAATCTCGGAACCGGAAACGGATACAGTGTTCTGGATGTGATCCATGCATTTGAGAAAGCCTGCGGCCATGAACTGAAATACGAGATCAAGCCGCGCCGCCCCGGTGATATCGCAACCTGCTACGCGAAGTGTGACAAGGCAAAAAGAGAACTCGGTTGGGAGGCGGAATACGGCATCGAAGAGATGTGCGCGGATTCCTGGCGCTGGCAGAGTCAGAATCCGAACGGATATGCAGATTGATAAAACACCCGGGGACGGTCCTTTTGTGACTGTCCCCGGGTGTCGCTTGTTCCCCCTGTGTCGCTTTGTCTGTCCTCCCGTGTGTCTCATGAATGAAGCGACAGGTCGCTTTACCAGATATTCACCCTGTCTTCCGGAGCCAGGTACATGCTGTCGCCTTCCTCGATGCTGCTGTTTTATAATGCTCCGGAGATGCCGGGGAAAAGTCGAAAAGTCCGTGTACAATGGCGCAGGCCCGGATATTGCGGGTCTTCCAGTACAGCAAAAAGAGCGTCATTCCAAAGACAGCACAGCTTGTTATGAATGCATAATCATCTTACCGTACACATGCATGGATCCCGACTGGCTCTATCCCGATTACAAGACCATGTTCGAGGAAGAGGCAAAGCTTCCCGATTATGGAAATGCATTCAGGATAAAAAGAGAGGTACCCGCGGATACCTCTCTTTTTGATGGAATCTTTCGTCAATTTAGAAATGGATGCAGTCCTGTTTGTCAATGAACTCCATAACAACCCTGATGTGACAGTTCAGCTGCGATTTATAGAGGGAATGCAACTGCGTCCTCATATAGCTTTGTCAGAATGGAGAGGAAGGATCGCAGACTGTCTCTTCGATCCTCTTTATGCGTGCATAAGACGCAGGAAAAGCTCTCCTTACAGTCAAAGGGGACCCAGGCGAACTGGCCGCTGTGGTCATTCAGGAATCCCGGCGCCAGGCAGACGCCGCGTCCTGCCGCCACATTGGTCAGCGTAGTGTCATGGTCGGCGCTGTTAAAATAATCAATCTTGCCGGAACTGATCAGGCGGTGCTGGACCGTCTTCAGGGCGAGAGGAGAGCCGCCGCCGACCATTAGTGTTCTTCCGTACAGATCCTCTTCCCGGACCAGGTTCTTGGCTGCCAGCGGATCATCCCGCCCTGCAATGAGGTAGATCCTGCTCTCAAAGAGGTCATGGACTTGTATGCCCGGGATCTGCCGGGTCTGTTCCTTCAGGGCAAATACGATATCTGCCTCATTTTGCAGGAAGGTCTCCATGCTGTTTTCATACTGAAATACAGGCGTGATCTGTACATCCGGCTGAGCTTCGGCAAAGATCCGCATTGCCTCCGGAAGGAAATACAGCGCCTGCCGCACCATCATGCAGATGGAAATATTGTCTTTATATCTGGCACTGAAATTCTGCCCCTGTTCGATGGCGCGCTTCAGATCTTCGCGCATGCCGGTCAGGAAGGAAACGAACTGTGCCCCGGCAGGGGTCAGGGAAGCTCCCTTGCCGCTTCGCTCGAAGATCGTAAAGCCGACTTCTTCCTCCAGGAGCCTGATCTGGTAGGAAAAAGTCGGCTGGCTGACGAACATGTTGTCTGCGCCCCTGCTGAAGTTCAGGGTATGGGCAAGCTCAATACAGTAATCGATCTGTTTGGTGGTCATAATGTGCTCCTGCTATTTAAAAATTAAATTAATTATAGCATGGTCCAATTGAACTCCGCAACATATGCACCATATAATAGAATCAGAAGTGATATAGACCTCGTCTGCAGGTCTGCATATTAAGCCAGTACTTTCATTCCGCCATATTTGCGGATCTTCAGTATGCTGCAGGAACCCTCTCCGAAGATCAGATTCATATAGTTTTTATATCCTTCTACATGTTCATTCTTTACAAAAGCCTGGATGGTACCGGCAAATCCGCCGCCGTGAACCCGGCATACTTCGTCTTCATCAAGGATGGACTCGCTGGCAGCCAGTGCCACAGACACATTCTGATGCTTTACATCATGATTAGAATAGACATTCTGAAGGAACTTAAAAGAAGAGTTACCGGATGCCCTGACTGTTTTTAAGAAAGTGGGGAAATCATTCTTTTTGAGAGAATTCACTTCAATATCTACCCGCTCGTTTTCTTCTACAAAATGTATCGCCCGAAGGGCTGCCCGGTCACCGGCTGCCTCCCGGACTCTGGGAAGACCGGCCAGAAGCTCGGCTTTGGAAACCTGGCCCATAAATTCTTTGCCGAAACAGGCAGCGGCCTGCTTCATCTCTGTCGGGATGGCGGCATAGTCTTCTGTAAGATCTGCGTGAGACCCTTTGGTATCTACGATACAGAGACTGTAGCCCTGGCCGGACAGGTCGTATTCCACCTTTTCCACTGCGGGAGAGTCGGGATCTGCGAAGTCAATGTGAACCAGATTTCCGACGGAACTTGTCATCTGGTCCAGGAGTCCGCATGGTTTGCCGAAGTAAATATTCTCTGCATACTGTCCGATGATGGCGATATCCACAGGAGAGATCTGCATGTTGTTGTAAAGACCATTTACAATAGTTCCGATAATGGTCTCAAAGGCAGCGGAGGAGGAGAGACCTGCCCCAATCAGAACATCGCTGGTGATGTAGGTCTGAAAGCCGCCAATCCTGCGGCCGGAATTTTTGATACCTGCAAGGACTCCCTTCACCAGAGAGAGGGTCGTTCCTTCTTCATTCTTATCTGCGTCAAGGTTATCTAAAGAGATCGTGATCATAGGTGAGTCACCGGAAACGACCTGTACGGTATCATCCATTGTCTCTTTTACAATGGCGATCGCATCCAGGTTGATGGCAGCTGCCAGAACCTGGCCATGCTGGTGATCGGTATGGTTGCCGCCGATCTCGCTGCGGCCGGGTGCGCTGAAGATGCAGGCATCACACTCTCCATAAATAGTTTCGAATCTGCTGATAGCTTCAATGTAGCGGTTCCTCTGGTAGTCAAGCAATTTTTCATCTATATAAATGTCACGAAGCAGGTCATCGTGAAGCTTGCTCTGGAATTCTTCCTTTAAAAGGCTTGTGCTTTTCATGGATTACCCTCCTGTCATTTTTTTTTGAGTATAATATAAAACGGATTTAGTAAAAAGTAAAGCGAATATTACTAAAATTTAATAAATTTACTAAAATAATTATAACCGGATTGAATCGTGAGCTTATGGCAGGTATAATTTACTTGAGAAGCTTCGGCGTTCTTGGCGCCGGATTCAGCACGATGTAATCCGCGTGCAAAAATTTACCAGGAGATTACATATGGCAACATTAAAAGATATAGCGGTCCAGTCAGGCGTTTCTGTGAGTGCAGTATCCCGAATACTCAATCACGATGCCACACTTGGGGTTCCTCCGGAGACTCGACAGAGAGTTTTTGATACCGCCAAAAAACTGGGATACCATAAGGTCCGAAGAAAAACAAATAAGAAAAAAACAGACAGGCATGCATTTACCATGGGAATCATTCAGTGGTTCTCCGCGCAGGAGGAACTGCAGGATCATTATTATCTTCAGATCCGGCAGGGAATCGAGGACTTCTGTGTGAGGCATTCCATTGAAATCCGCCGGGCTTTCCAGACCGATACGGATCATCTCAGGGATCTTGAAAAGGTAGACGGCCTGGTCTGCATCGGTAAGTTCAGCGACAAAGAGGCGGCTGCCTTAAGCAGACTGTGCAGTAATGTGATATTTATCGATATGCATGGCAATGCCCCTGACCTGTCTGCCATAACTCTGGATTTTGAGGGAGCAGTGAGAACGGCTCTTCACTATCTTGAAAGTCTGGGGCATGAGCAGATCGCCTACCTGGGCGGAAAAGAGTTCACAGCAGACGGCAGTCAGGTGACGGATGAAAGAAGAGAGGCCTACATCAGGGAGAGAAAAGAAAAAGGTCTGTTCCGGGAAGAGTATCTTTTAGAAGGAATATACAGCTCTGCCTCAGGGTATGAGCTTATGAAGGAACTGCTTTCGCATACCCGGGGGCTTGAGAAACCGGGAGACCCGGAGGAGAACGGGAGAGAAGAGAAAGATGAGAATGCCGTATTGCCCACAGCTGTCTTTTGTGCCAGTGATAATATAGCATTCGGGGCTTTGAAGGCTGTTCACGATTATGGCCTTAAGGTACCGGAAGATATTTCTCTGATCGGCTTTGACGATGTGGAGATGTGTGCTTACAGTTCTCCGCCTCTGACCACATTGAGAGCTCCTGCTTACGCCATGGGCCAGCAGGGGGCAAATCTTGTATTTACAGCGTCCAATTTAAGCAGTAAGACACCTATGAAGATCCGGATGTCCTGCCGGCTGGTTAAGAGGGAGTCAGCCGGGGTACGGAAAAGACATTGATGGTTTTGGTGTGCTTCCCGGTCATTGATGTGTAGAATCTGAAACAGGGGTGCCGGGAAGAGGAGCGGATCAAAGATCAAGAAAGGGACAGGGTAATTATGAATCCCTGTGCATGCAGGGAAGGCATGTCTTTTATTCCTTCCTGTGTAAATGTGATTTGTTTACAGGCCGTTTCGGAGTACCCAGACTGACCGGCATGCTGGTGGAAGAGAAGGCGGAATAGAAGGGAATTCTGTAATCTGCTTTCAGCCTTGATTTCTGCGAGAAAAAGAGGACATTTTTCAGAAAAGCTGAAGGCGTATGCAGCATTTGATTAATGCGATATAATGATAAAGAGCATAGATGGAAGGAGGTAAATAATGTCACCACATGGGAAAAAGATGATTGCGCCTGTGATCGTCACCATCTTGTTTCTGCTTTATCTTTTCATTTATGGCGCAATGCTTACGCAGGCTTTCGTGGAAGAACCACTCATAATCCTGCTTGCGATTCCACTTGTATTGCTGGGGATTGGTATCGTTTACATGTTATTTGCCCGGATTCGGGAGATAAGGAGCGGTGAAGAAGATGATCTTGACAACTACTGATACGATTAGCGGAAAAGAGTTAGAAACCCTTGGACTGGTCAAGGGAAGTACGATCCAGACGGTAAATGCCGTACGGGATATCGGTGCAGGTCTGAAGACTCTCGTGGGAGGAGAACTGACAAAGTATAATGAGATGATGAATGATGCCAGGGCTCTTGCGACAAAGCGCATGGTCGGGGAGGCCGAGGCAATGGGTGCAGATGCCGTCGTTGCTGTCCGTTACAGTTCTGCGTCCGTTATGCAGAGCGCAGCGGAGGTCATGGCATACGGTACTGCAGTGAAATTTAAATGATCAATCCAAACATGGGGGGAAAAAGAGGGGACAGCCGGAGCTGTCCCCCTTTTACGTTTGTCCCCAAATGAGTCAATCGGAACCGTCCCTGATCACTCCTCACGTTTATCTCCAAAATGAGTCAATCAGAACCGTCCCTGATCACTCATTTCTGATCGTGGGCGTGGGCGGAAACTTCATGCATCCAGTCTTTCATGAGGAGGTAGGCCTCCTCATATTTTTTGAGGTAGAACTGATATTTCCGATGGTTTTCCATATCCGGCCGAATGGTATGAAGATAATCTACCATGATCCCGGAGGCAGTGTGGATATCCTGGTAGATCCCGGCCGCAACAGTTCCCAGGATCGCGGCGCCAAAACAGGAGGCTTCCGTCTGGCGGGGAATGCGGAGGGTGAGGCCCGTCACATCAGCAAGGATCTGCAGGTACAGGTCACTCTTTGTTAATCCGCCGCTCAGGCAGATTTCCTCAAGATCGATATATTTTTCATAGGTATTCAGTATGAGGGCGGTTCCGTAGCAGGTCGCCTCGAGAATGGCCCTGTAAATGTGGGCCGGTGTGTGCTTGAGCGACAGGCCGTAGAGCATTCCGCGCACATCGGAGTCCACCCAGGGAGTGCGGTTGCCCTGCAGGTATTCGAGCATGATCAGTCCTTCGGAACCGACAGGGATCTGTTCAGCCATACGATTGAGCAGATCCAGGACAGAGCAGCCTTCCTCCCGGGCCTGCTTCTGACAGCTGTCGGCAAACCCGTTCTCCAGAAACCATTTGATCACGCCGCCGGAGGATGTCTGACCGCCTTCCAGGCCGTAGTAACCCGGGATGGTGATGTCGGGAAAAGCTCCGTAGAGGCCCGGGTCATGAACCTCCCTGTCGAGGAGCGTAAACTGCAGGTTGGAAGTCCCGGTCGTCTGGGCGACTCGTCCCGGCCGGGTGATACCCAGGCCGATGGAGGCAAGGAGCGCGTCACAGCCGCCCGCTCCGACGGGCATTCCTTCATAAAGGCCCAGTGCCTCAGCTGTTTCACGGGTAAGTCCATTTCCAATCGGTTTTCCGAGAGGCAGAATCTCTTTGGGAAACTTGCCCAGAGCATCCTCCAGTCCGATCTTTTCCAAAAAGCCGGTCTGCCATCCGCCGCTGCGGCTGTCATAGTGCCAGCGCATAGTAAGGGGATTGATGGAAGCAGCCAGGCACCCTGTCAGCCGATAATTGATGTAATCCAGGCATTCACAGATATGGGCAGCCTTTGCCCAGTTTTGGGGCTCGTTCTCCTTGAGCCAGAGCATCTTGGGCAGTCCCCACTCTGCGGACACATTCCCGTGGCCGTTGTATTTGAGAGCCGGATCACCGGAAGAAGCGATCTTTTTGGCCTGCCTGGCCGCCCGCACATCACACCACATCAGGGCCGGACGCAGGACTTCCATATCCTCCCCAAGAAGGACCAGGGTACTCACCGTGGAACTGACGCTGAGGCCGCAGATCTCCTCTGCAGCAACGCCGCTCTGCGCCATGGCCTCACGGGTCGACCTGACGAGGGCATCCCACCAGTCTTTCGGATCCTGTTCCGTCATTCCGGGGCCGGGGATATGCGATTTCACATCGGTCGTACTGAAAACAAGGGCTTCTCCCTTGAGGGTAAAAAGCCCCACTCTCACGCCGCCGGTCCCCAGATCTATACCCATCGCGTATTTTTTCGACATTTTGTCTGCCCCCTATGCAATTTATTTTTTATAATTCTTATCCCGTTTATTTCCTGTCCGATCAATTGCCGGACATTCTTATCCCTTTCATTTACAATTATTTCCCATTAATCCCTTAACATAACTATAGCATGGAAGCGGTTTCTTTTCCCAGGTTGTTGAAGCACTATGCCGTTTGCTGTTTGTGATGTCTGCTGCTTGGCGATAATTCGTCTTTTGCATTATAGGACGCCTTATGGGACGGAGACGTGTATAAATGCAATTTGTCAGAATTATGATACAATAATGGAGGAGCCCGGGGGTATGGAAAGTGGTCTTACAGTTAAAAACCTGCAGCACCATTTTCGGGCATTTATTCTTCATCGTGCAAGACTCGCGAGCGAGTCTTGAAACTTGCAGAGAGGCATATTTAACAACACAAACGCGGGGAGAAAACTATGAAAAAACAGATTCTAAAGGAACTTCTCAGAACTGCAGAAAAATATCGGTTTTCTTCTGCGGACCTTCTGCGTGCGGCGCCAATCTGGCTGGTGGAAACGCAGGATTCCATGGACAGTCTTTACCAGGAAATGGAAAGCCTTGTCAGGGGATTGGTGGAGAGAAATATTTTCAGGAAAGGAGCATCTACAGCGCTGGAGTTGTACAGTGCTTTCCGCCAGACTGAGTCGGGCATCGAACTCGGCTTTCAGAATCCACAGGGAATCTATCTGCCCGGGTATGATCAGTGGATGGAATACATCTCCGAAAAGCTTGGAGCCTCCAATGCCCTGATCGCGCTTCATATCAGGGATACGGACCCGGCGGTTCTGAATATGGACGGACTGCGTCGGATCTGGCGCTGCATGAGCGCCTATAAGGCCCACTGCCTGACGCTGACGATCGTTGATGAAGACAATGAGGATATCGTGGAAAAAAGTTTCGCCGGCACTTATTTCTGCAGAAAAGTGCGCTATGTTCCCATGACGAAAGAGGGTATGATCCAGTATTTTCTGACCGTTATGGATCAGTATAAAATCGATGTGGACAAGGATGTGGTCAGGAGTTCCCTGAAAGATATTCTGAAAGATCGTTCCTGCTCACAAAAGGAGGTTTCGGTCCTGATCCAGAACCTTCTGTGGTATCTGGCTGTGAACGAAGACGATAAAAATGCAGACGGCAGAGCAGCGGAGAGTAAAACTTCGGAAGGCGGGCAGCACGAAAACAGGCCGTCTGGGAATAAAAAGATGGAAATGGAAACCGATGAAACCGGACGGATTCTTGCATTTCTGCGCTCGGAGGAAGCCCGCCGTTATTTACGTCCCGTGGAAAGCGGAGAGCGTATTATGGGCTTCAGGTAGATTGGGGGATTTGTGCCGGACAGCGTCCGGCTGGTCATTTTGGCCGTATTTTTCGGAAACGCGGCGGCGCGGATCGTATAGAGGCAAAAACGGGGATCCCGAGACGGGGTCCCCGTTTTATAATCAGAATATTCAGTTTTTCTTAATCGTGCAATCGCGCAGTACCCGTGGCTTCAGGACTGTCCCCGGTTACTCATAGCCGGTGAAAGATTCTATAAGCACCATCACAATGATCCAAATCAGAAAAATGACAATGCTCCAAATGATCTTCATCACGAGCCTGACCGTAGGATTTTCACTTTGCAGCCCTCTCAGTTTCGCATAGATTCCGGTCCAGTCCGTGCAGATATCTATGACCGACAAAGAGGCGACTGTGAAGAAGATAAAATCCAGAAAACCGCCAAGATCCGCAGCAATATACAGGATGAACAGATAACCGCAGACTGCTATAAGCATATGCAGGACATTCCTGCTGCGGAAACCCGGCGGCGGGAATATTGCGTGCTTTACC
>ONXK01000277.1 GCA_900321785.1 uncultured Lachnospiraceae bacterium
TGACGGATACGGGCCGTGAAATTGCGACGCGTATTTATTCAAGACACAGACTGTTGACAAAGGTTCTTGAGGAGATCGGCATCGACAGCAAAAAAGCTGAAGATGAGGCGTGCAAGATCGAGCACGATATCGACGATGAGACCTATGAAAAAATCCGTTCATTTTACCTGAAATACACTGCGGAGAAGCAGGACGGCAAATAAGCAGACAGTAATGCAGAATCAGACGCCCGCCGGACGGCTAGAGTGCCGTGACGGCGGGCATTTAATGACTGTACTTTTTGCGGGGGACAGGATAATCCCACCGGACAGAAAAAACAGCCGGACAGGAAAATCCCAATCGGGCGTGAAAACCGACCGGACAGAAAAAACAGTCAGACAGGAAAAAACCGAATGGGAAAATCTGACTGGACAGGAAAAACCGAGCGGAAAACCCGACCGGACAGGGATAACCAACAGGACAGAGAAAGAGGAGAACACAATGATCAGAATCACTATGAAAGACGGCGGCGTCATTGATATTGAACTCGACGAAAAGGCAGCTCCGATCACCGTCGAGAATTTCCTGAAACTCGTCAATGCCAAATTCTATGACGGCACGATCTTCCACAGAGTCATTCCCGGATTTATGATCCAGGGCGGCGATCCCGAAGGAACCGGCATGGGCGGCCCCGGCTGGACGATCAAAGGAGAGTTTGCCCAGAACGGCGTAAACAACCCCATCAAGCACAAGAGGGGTGTCATCAGTATGGCACGCGCCATGGATCCCGACAGTGCAGGCAGCCAGTTTTTCATTATGCATGCCGATGCGGATTATCTTGATGGGCAGTATGCTGCTTTCGGCCATGTTGTGAGCGGCATGGATGTTGTCGACCGTATTGCAGCTACCCCTACCAACCGCTGGGCGGGTGACCGACCCTACGAAGACCAGGTTATGGAGACGGTCCGCGTCGTAGAGGGATAGGACAGAATGTTTAAAAAGACGATCAGTATCATATTGGCAATTGCATTGTCAGCGGTTCTTATGGCGTGCGGAGGCGGAAAATCCGCCGGTCAGAAAGCGGAGGATGAAGCCGCCGCATCGAAGACGGAAGCAGCTGTTTCGGATACTGCTGCCGCAGCAGAAGGGACCGGCCAGGAGAAGGGGTCTGCCGCAGCGGCAGAAACGGCCATGGAGGACATCCCCTTTAAGGAAGAACCGGAGCATCGCGATGACGGCGGGGTTTCCATGAATGTCTTCGCGATGGATACCTATATGAACCTGCTGGCCTATGGAGACCGGGCAGAAGAGGCAATTGTCGCCGCAGCTGCGGAGATCCACCGCATCGATGATCTGCTTTCCACAGGCAATCCCGAAAGCGAGATCTCAAAGATCAACGCTGCAGGCGGAGGAGAAGTTTCAGATTTTACAGCCGGACTGATCGCGGAGTCACAGACCCTTTATAAGGAGACCGGCGGACTCTTTGATATCGCGATCTATCCTGTCATGAAACTCTGGGGATTCCCTACACAGGAGTACCGGGTCCCGGAAAAGGCGGAGATCGAAGCGGCCCTGAAGCTGGCGGACCCGTCGGCGATCACAGTCGGATCAGCCCCGGCACCTGCCGCACCGGCGGCAGCGGAAGGAGCTACATCAGCTGCAGAAGAGACCGCTCCGGCAGAAGCCCCGAAAGACGATTCAGCTGAAGATGCAGGCGTGCCTGAGGAAGCGCAGGAGGCGGCACCGGCAGAAGAACCTGCTGCGTCTCCGGAAGAAGATGCAGCCGTGCCTGAGGAAGCAAGCCCCGGCAGTACCGGAAACAGCAACGACGCCGGCAGAAAGCGCAGAAGCACCGGCGGAAGAACCTGTCGCAGCCCCGGAAAAGGATGCCACAGCCCCGGAAGAAGCACAGGAGGCGGCGCCGGCAGCAGCAGAAGCGTCCACTGCCGCTGCTCCGGCAGCAGAAGAGACAGCTCCGGCTGCAGCAGCAGGAGATACTGCCACGGAAGCAGCAGCCGCCGCAGCTCCGGCGGAAGCCCTGAAGGTCCAAATCACTTTTGGTATACCCGGCATGGAAATCGACCTTGGAGGAATTGCCAAGGGATATACCAGCAGCCGCGTCATGGAAATATTCAAGGAGTACGGCGTTGAACACGGACTGGTCAGTCTGGGCGGCAACGTGCAGGCACTTGGTGGAAAACAGGACTGTGTCATTACCTCCGGCGGATATGAACGCTTCTTTGAGCAGGACGGCGTCCGCTATCACCACATCATAGACCCCCGCACCGGTTCTCCGGCTGACAGCGGTATTATTTCATCGACCATTATCAGCAGCGACGGCGCTCTGGCAGACGGTCTCTCCACCTCTCTCTTTATTATGGGACTGGAAGAGGCAGAGAAATACTGGCGCGCCAATGCGGACAAATTTGACTTTGTCCTCGAAGACCGCAGCGGTAAGCTGTATATTTCGGAAGGCGCTGCCAAGATGATCACAACTGAGATGGACATGGAAGTTGAAGCGTCTTTTTTTTCATAGGAAATTGTGTGAAAAGGTTTGTAGAAATTGCGTGAAAAAGGTTTGTAGATAGAAATTGCGTGAAAAAGGTTTGTAGATTGACTTTATCGCGTTGGCGTATTAACATTATAGAAGTTTTGTCCAACACATATCATTGGACAAAAGGGAACTGTTGTAGCAAAAAAG
>ONXK01000079.1 GCA_900321785.1 uncultured Lachnospiraceae bacterium
GCAGGAACCCGGATAAAGAAAGAGGAAAACCGATTTTGCCTACAATTCTTTCCATTGAACAGACCGGGGGCAGAACCCGGAGCAATACAACAGACCGAGGGAAGCGTCCTTCGGCACGAGGGCGTGTGCAAGTGGCCCTGGATAACGGCGACAGCTTTATACTGTCCTCCCTGACAGCCGCCCGTCTGGGGCTGGAGGAAGGGCAGGAACTGTCTGAGGAAGCATATGATGAGATCCTGAAGTCCCTGCGCAAATCCTGTATGCAGAAATGCGGAAGTCTTCTGGGAACCAGGGACTATTCCGAACAGCGTCTGCGGGAAAAGCTGCAGACTGCAGGGTATCCTGCTGATGTGGTGGAAGATGCGCTCCAAAAGCTCAGAGACGCCGGTTATCTGGATGATCTCCGATATGCTGAGAGCTATGTGAGGACGCATATACAGGACAGGAGCAGGCTTCGGATCATGAGGGATCTTTCTGCAAAAGGAATCTCCGAAGCGTATATTGAAGAGGCTTTCCGGTCTGTCTCGGAAGAGGAGAATATTGAGGAGGCACAGCGCAGACAGATCCTTCGTCTGCTGCAGAAAAGGGGATTTGATCCCCGGGAAGCCACTTTCGAAGAGAGACAAAAGACCATGGCCTTTTTACACAGGAAAGGGTATCCGGCAGACATGATCCGGCAGATGCAGACTAAGAACGGAGTGACGCCCTATACGCCGGAAGAATACGCTGATTCATCCGGAAACGGAACGGAGGGACAGGAGCAAGGCTGATAAAATAATCCGGGAGCGATATACTCTTAAAACCCGTGAATAGTAACAGCTTATTAGCGCTTATTAGCACCTCAGTAATGTCTTGACAGGTTCTTATATTAAGTTTAATATTAATTGTTGTAGTTTTGTTCGTTAGAATACAGAGATTTTTTCGTAGTTGTCTGGGAATCGAAAGAAGCAGTTCGAATGTATTCTATACAATAAAGCAAACCGTTCAACTGAATATGGAGGTGCTCCTGTATGACGATAGGAATCATTATTGCAGTGATTCTTTTGACATTGGCAGTAGCAGTTCCCCTCACCTGGTACATCACTTCCAACAACCACAGGAAGCAGGATGCGATCAAGGTGGACAGCGCAGAAGCAAGGGCGAGGACGATTATTGATGATGCCCTTCGTGATGCGGAATCCAAAAAGCGTGAAGCCATGCTGGAAATCCGTGAGGAGACGTTCAAATCCAAGAACGAACTCGAAAAGGAGATCCAGAACAGGCGCAATGAAGTACAGAAAAATGAGCGCAGGATTCAGCAGAAAGAAGAGCAGATCGACAATAAGATCGAACAGCTGGAGCGCAGGGAACAGAATCTGACTGCCAGGGAAGAAGATCTGCAGAAACTTCAGAAAGAAGTTTCAATGCTTAATGAGCAGCGTTTACAGGAACTCGAGCGTATTTCAGGCCTGACTTCTGAACAGGCAAAAGAACACCTTTTAAAAATTGTTGAAGATGAAGTGAAACTGGATTCCGCCAGAATGATCAAAGAGATCGAGACGGAAGCCAAGGAAGAAGCAGATAAACGGGCCAAAGAATATGTGGTCAATGCTATACAGCGCTGTGCTGCAGACCATGTTTCCGAGGCAACGATTTCTGTCGTCCAGCTGCCCGGTGATGAAATGAAGGGCAGAATCATCGGACGTGAAGGACGCAATATTCGTACTCTTGAGACGATGACAGGCGTCGATCTGATTATCGATGATACACCGGAAGCTGTCGTTATTTCGGCATTTGATCCGATTCGCCGCGAAGTTGCGCGTGTTGCGCTTGAAAAACTGATCGTCGACGGCAGGATCCATCCTGCAAGAATCGAGGAAATGGTCGGCAAAGCGCAGCGTGAAGTGGAAGCCAGGATTAAAGAAGAAGGAGAAGCCGCCACTTTGGAGGTCGGCGTCCATGGGATCCATCCCGAACTCGTTCGTCTCCTGGGCAAGATGCGTTTCCGTACCAGCTATGGACAGAACGCACTCAAGCATTCCATCGAGGTCGCGCAGTTATCCGGTCTTCTGGCAAGCGAGCTTGGACTGGATGTCCGTCTTGCCAAGCGCGCCGGTCTCCTGCATGATATCGGCAAGGCAGTCGATCATGAGATGGAAGGATCTCATGTACAGCTGGGTGCCGAGCTCTGCAGAAAATATAAGGAATCTCCTACAGTGATCAATTCCGTGGAATCCCATCACGGAGATGTAGAACCGACAAGTCTGATCGCATGTATCGTACAGGCGGCAGATACGATCTCCGCAGCCCGTCCGGGCGCCAGGAGAGAGACGCTTGAAGCTTATACAACGAGACTGAAACAATTAGAAGAAATAACCAACAGTTTTAAAGGGGTCAGTAATTCTTATGCCATACAGGCAGGCAGAGAAGTCCGCGTAATGGTAGTTCCTGAACAAATCAGCGATGCTGATATGGTAATCCTTGCAAGAGATATTTCCAAGAAGATTGAAGCAGACATGGAATATCCCGGTCAGATCAAGGTCAACTTAATCCGTGAGTCCAGAGTTACGGATTATGCGAAATAATACCATATAGTTTTATAAAGTTTTTGAGAATATGAAATGTATAGTGCTGCGGAAGGCCGGAAGGTATCCGCAGCACTTTTCATATATCGCTCACCGGAATACGCAGCGTTTCATGCTCACACCCCGGTCATGGGGTGACCGGAAACAGTATGCGGCAGTGAAAAAGGCAGAGGTTTATGATGGACAAAATACCTGGAGAAGCTCCCTCGATACTGACGGGAGAAGAAGTGCTGCGGATCCTGGATGCTCCTGACCTGCATACAAACGCGGGACTTCGTGACAGGGCAATCCTGGAACTTTTAGGCGGTGTCGGGCTCAAGGTCCGGGAGCTGGTAACACTCCGCCTTGAGAATATCGATCTGCAGATCTCCTGCGTGATCCTTCCCGGCCGGCCGGATCAGATGATTCCGTTTGGCAGCCGGACAAGAGAGTGCCTTCTGCGTTATCTTTACGAAATCAGAGATGAGGTTAAAGGACCGTCCTCTTTGCTGTTCCCCGGAAGAGGCGGCAGTATGCTCACCCGTCAGGCGGTATGGAAGATCGTGAAGAAATATGCTGATGCAGCGGGGATCGGATTTCCTGTGTCGCCGGAGGATCTGCGGACAGGACTTGCGGTCTCATTGCTGCGGCGCGGTGTCGAACCCGCTTCTGTGCAGTCGCTACTGGGAATCCGCGGCCCGGCAATGAAAAAATATCTTCGTGCCGCAAAGGATCAGTAACGCGACATGATCTTATCTGTTCACGCCCCGAGAGGGCGTGGACAGCCTGCTGACATGATTACAATTAATTCATATTTTTTACAAAAATATTGAGCAAAATGTATGTAAATAGGTTATAATGAATAAAGACTAATGCTTTCGGGGAATTTTCCGGATTACGAATACTTAAATCTCATTACAGTAACAGGGGGTCATTAAATATGAAGAAGATTCTTTTTGTGGCATCTGAGGGCGTTCCTTTTATCAAGACAGGCGGACTGGCAGATGTTGTCGGTTCTCTTCCCAAGGAACTGGATAAGGAATATTATGACGTCAGGGTGATCATGCCCAAGTATTCCTGCATGAAGCAGGAGATGAAGGACAAGATGGAATATGTCACACACTTCTACATGGACTTCCACTGGAAGAGTGAGTATGTAGGTGTGCTGAAGGCCGAGGTGGAGGGAATCACCTTCTATTTCATCGACAACGAAGGATTCTTCACCAGTGACAAGCCTTATACAGATGATCCGCTGTTTGAGATCACACGTTTCGCGTTCTTCTCCAAAGCGGTTCTCTCCGCACTTCCCACCGTGGATTTCCGCCCTGACCTGATCCACTGCCACGACTGGCAGACCGGACTTGTTCCCGTCTATCTGAAAGAGCGTTTCGCAGGCAGCGAGTTCTACCAGGGAATCAAGTCTGTTATGACCATCCACAACCTGAAGTTCCAGGGCAAGTGGAATGTGCGTGATGTCGAGGATATCACCGGTCTCTCCGGTTATTATTTCACACCCGATAAGCTTGAGGCCTACAAGGATGCCAACCTCCTCAAGGGCGGTCTGGTCTATGCGGATGCCATTACGACTGTTTCCCCGACCTATGCGGAGGAGATCAAGACCCAGTTCTACGGCGAGGGCCTGGATGGACTGATGAACGCAAGGAGCAAAGATCTGCGCGGTATCATTAACGGCATCGATTACACCGATTTCTCCCCGGACAACGACAAGAAGATCCCTCAGCCTTATACAGTGGACAACTTCCGCAAGATGAAAGTGAAAAACAAACTTGCCCTGCAGAAGGAACTGGGACTCAAGGTCGACGAGAAGTGCTTCATGATCGGTATCGTCTCCCGTCTGACAGACCAGAAGGGCTTCGATCTGATCGCCTATGTGCTCGAGGAAATCCTTTCCCTCGATGCGATCCAGATGGTAGTTCTGGGTACCGGCGAAGAGCGTTACGAGAATATGTTCCGCTATTTCGACTGGAAGTACAACGACAAGATCTCGGCGAATATTTACTATTCGGATGAACTGTCCCACAAGATTTATGCTTCCTCCGATGCCTTCCTGATGCCTTCCCTGTTCGAGCCCTGCGGACTCAGCCAGCTGATGGCCCTGCGCTACGGCACACTTCCGATCGTCCGTGAGACCGGCGGCCTGAAGGATACGGTCGAGCCTTACAACGAGTTTGAAGGAACCGGCACAGGATTCACCTTTGCCAACTACAATGCGCACGAGATGATGCACTCCATCCGCTACGCAGAGCAGATCTATTATGACAGGCGCCTCGAGTGGAACAAGATGGTGGAGCGTGCCATGCGTGCAGACTTCTCCTGGGCTAAATCTGCGGCCAAGTATCAGGAGATGTATGACTGGCTCATCGGCTGATGTCATCCTTGAAAATATTTGTAAAAGAACTGCTGCGGCAGGACATCCCGGATGTCCTGCCGCTTTTTTTCGCAGCTTTACTGTCCGGGCACTTGGAGGGAGCGTGGACAGTAAGGTCCGGAGCAGATTCCGTATATCGCGGTGCTTTCTCCAGGTCCCCTGTATCCCGGCGCTTTTTCTGTGGACTTTTTCCGGACTTATGATATGATGTTGAGGTTAAAAGATATGCAATGTGCCCATTTGTCGGGCAACTCATTATATGTATTATTAACTCAGAATGCTTGTGCCGCAAAAAGGGCATGCTTCAGTTCCATGACGCGGCGTCACGATCGGCGTATTTTGAAGGGTGACAGATTATATGGGCGATATGACAGAAGAAATAAGGGAAGAGATCGAAGGGTCCGAATCTGCAGACAGTGTGAATGAGACCGGCGGCAGCAGTATTGCTGTCCAGGCTGGGATCCTGGCGGTCGCGACTATCGTGGTCCGTATCATCGGACTTTTATACAGGGCGCCTCTGACTGCGATCATCGGTGACGAGGGAAACGGTTATTACGGGGCCGCCTACAATATTTATATGATCATCCTGATCCTCTCTTCCAACTCTCTGCCTGCTGCAATCTCCAGGCAGATGTCGACAAAGATCGCTGTAGGAGAGTACAGGAATGCCCAGCGGGCATTTCACTGTGCCCTGCTCTATTCGCTGATCGTCGGTACTGCGGGGAGTCTGCTCCTGTATTTCGGAGCGGGTATCCTGGTCAAGCACAATGCGGTTCCGGTCCTGCGGGTGTTTGCGCCGACCATCTTTCTTTTCGGCATTCTGGGTGCGGTGCGCGGATATTTTCAGGCAAACCAGTCCATGGTGCAGACGTCGGTATCTCAGATTCTGGAGCAGATCGCCAATGCGGCTGTCAGTATCGGAGCAGCATCTCTTCTGATCCGGACAGCCTCGATCTATGCGGACCCCACGGAACGTGCGGTGCGCGGCGCCATGGGAAGCGCCATGGGAACCGGATGCGGTGTTGCAACAGCGCTTCTGTTTATGACGATCGCTTATTTGCGGCATAGAAGGGGCTTTTTCAGAAGAATAGATCGGGACAGAAGCCGCACGGAATCCTACGGGCGCATCATGAAGAGTACCATTCTGGTGATCACGCCCTTTATCGCGAGCAGCTTTATCCTGAACCTGACGACGACGCTGGACCAGATGATCTACCTGAATATGCTGATCGATCTCAGGCACCTTCCTGAGGCGGCAGTCACTACCGTATTCGGCCTCTTTTCCAATAAAGCGGTGGTCATCACCAATATCCCCATCTCCGTAGCGACAGCAGTATCGGCCGCCATTATCCCCAACATAGCAACGGCGTATGCTTCGGGAGATCTTGCGGAGACAAGGCGCCGGTCCATCAATGCTTCGAGAATGGCACTGATCATATCCATCCCCTGCGCTGTGGGACTCATGGTCCTGGCCAGGCCGGTCACCATGCTGATGTTTCCCCAGTGGGATACCCTGGAGCTTGCGTCCGTGCTTTTAGCCCTGCAGGCGGTGACCGTTATTTTTCTTTCTGTGGGAACCATCACAAATGCTGTCCTGCAGGCCATCGGCAAAATGAATATGCCCATCGTCAGCGCGGGTATTTCCCTGATCATCCAGACAGGCGCGCTGATCTTCTTCCTGAGGTTTACGGACTGGGGCATCTACGCGATGGTCTTTGTCAGCGTCCTGTATGCGGCGATCATCTTTGCCCTCAATGAAATGTTCCTGCGCCGCTATCTGGGGCTTCGCTTCGATGCAGTGCAGGTATACTGGAAGCCTGTTTTCAGCGCTGTGGTCATGGGGGCTGTGGTATTTGTGATTTATCACGGGGTCTTTTTCATGGCTTCAAAAGTGCTTGCGGAGTATTTCGCGAACTTTGCCGCGACTGTGCCCGCGATCCTGGCAGCAGTTCCGGTCTACTTTTTCATCCTGATCCGGCTCGGCAGCTTTACAGAGGACGATATCCTGGGACTGCCCAAGGGCACGGCTATGGTGCGTCTTTTGAAGAAAGTCCGCTGGCTGTGATGCGGGGGCGAAGAACGGGGGCACGGAATTCGCCGGGCAGTGATGCATATATTTACGGAATGTAAAAAAGTACTCTGCAGCTTCATCGGAAACTGCAGAGCACTTTTTTATTAATCCTGCACTTCACGCAGGGCGCTGATATCGGTTTTGGCAATGATGGAATAGTTGGTGTAATAGACGACAAAGCCGGGGGCTGCGCCGGAGGGCTGCGTCCGCTGGAGTAGTAGGCGGCGAGGGAGGCAGCCTCCTCGAAGACACGGTCGGGGATCTCGTCCATGGAGCGTCCGCCGGTGCGGAGCAGGACATGGGAACCGGGCATATCATTGGCGTGGAACCAGATGTCACGGCTGTCTGCCATGCGGAAGGTGATCTCGTCGTTCTGGGTGTTGTTTTTACCGACATAAATGTCGTAACCGTCGCTGCTGACATAGTGGAGCGGCCGGCTCTGGGGCGGGCGGGCCCTGCCCTTTCTGCCGTCGGCACGGGCATCTTTGCGGCCTGTGTATTTGCGGCGCAGGAAGCCGCTCTCCTCCATTTCCCGGCGGATCTGAGAGAGGTCGCCGTCTGTTGTGGAGAATGCAAGGGCGTTCTGGATGCTGCGCAGGTGGTCGATCTCGGCACTGACTTCTGCTGTGAGACGGGTGAGCGCTTCATGGGTCCGCTTCATGCGGGCATAACGGTCAAAATATTTCTGCGCGTTCTGCTG
>ONXK01000160.1:0-5717 GCA_900321785.1 uncultured Lachnospiraceae bacterium
CGCGATATGATCGCTTTTCGCGACTATACCATGCAAAAATACGGACTTGAACTTCTGGTCTACACCAATGAGGAGGGTGTCCGTCAGGGGATCAACCCCTTTGAGCACGGTTCTTCCTACACGGATATCATGAAGACGGAAGCCCTCAAGCAGGCGCTCTCAAAGTACGGCTTTACGGCAGCTTTCGGCGGAGGACGACGGGACGAGGAAAAGTCCCGTGCCAAGGAGAGGATCTTTTCTTTCCGCAGCGCGCAGCAGGCCTGGGATCCCAAAAACCAGCGCCCTGAGATGTGGAAACTGTACAATACCAGGATCCGAAAAGGAGAGAGTATCAGGGTTTTTCCTCTTTCCAACTGGACAGAGAAAGATATCTGGCAGTACATCCGGCAGGAGCAGATCGAAATCGTCCCCCTTTACTATGCGGCGGAGCGGCCGGTCATCTACCGGGACGGCAGTATTCTGATGGTGGACGACGACCGCATGCCTCTGCTTGCGGGGGAGGAGATCGTGCAGAAAAAGATCCGCTTCCGCACCCTGGGCTGCTACCCCCTGACCGGCGGGATCGAGTCGGACGCCGATACGCTGGATGCCATCATCGAAGAAACGCTCTCCGCCGTGACCAGTGAGCGGACCAGCCGGGTGATCGACCGTGACGGAGGCGAGGCCAGCATGGAAAAGCGCAAACGCGAAGGCTATTTTTGAGTGGATACAGGTGCAGATATGAACAGTTTGCTGAAATTTATCACATGCGGAAGTGTGGACGACGGAAAATCCACGCTGATCGGACACATCTTATATGACACAAAGCTGCTGTACGCAGATCAGGAGAAAGCTCTGCAACTGGACAGCCGTATGGGCTCCCGCGGGGGAAAGATCGATTATTCCCTGCTTCTGGACGGGCTCATGGCGGAGCGGGAACAGGGCATCACCATTGATGTTGCCTACAGATATTTTACGACCGAGAAGAGGAGTTTTATCGTCGCGGATACACCGGGCCATGAGGAATATACCCGCAACATGGCGGTCGGCGCCAGCTTTGCGGATCTGGCCGTCATCCTGATCGACGCCACAAAAGGCGTCCTGGCCCAGACCAGGCGGCACACGCGGATCTGTTCCTTCATGGGAATCCGTCAGTTTGTATTTGCCGTCAACAAAATGGATCTGACCGGCTACAGCCGGGAAACATTTGATTCCATCGTCGGTCAGGTCAGGGATCTTTGCGGCAGCCTGGGGTTGGAGAAGGTGCAGATCATCCCTCTCTCCGCGACAGAGGGGGAAAACGTGACTCGTAAGTCCTCCCTGATGGACTGGTATGCAGGACCGCCCCTTCTGGAGTGGCTGGAGACAGTGCAGGTGGACGGATTTGCGGAGCAAGGCTTTTATATGCCTGTCCAGCGGGTCTGCAGACCGGATCACACCTTCCGCGGCTTCCAGGGACAGATCGAGGCCGGAACCGTCTCTGCGGGTGATATGATCACAGTTCTGCCGGGCGGCGAACAGGCTGAGGTCCAGGCTGTCTATGTGGGCTGCAAAGAGGTAAAGGAGGCAGTGCAGGGCCAGCCCGCCATGCTGCGTCTGGCCAGGGAGGTGGACGTCTCCCGGGGCTGCGTTCTGGTCAAAGACACAGATGCTGCCGTGGCATCGGTCTTTGACGGTACGCTGTTATGGATGTACAGCGGGATCCTGACGTCCGGCCGCGATTTCCTGGCAAAGATCGGCACAAGGCTGGTTCCCTGCAAGGTGTCGGAGATCCTCTATACAGTGGATGTCAATACCGGTGAGCACCGCCACCCCGTCTTCATGCAGAAAAACGAGATCGCCCGCTGCAGACTGGAACTGTCTTCGCCGGTCGTTTTGGATTCGTTTTCCAGGCACCGCACGCTCGGGGAATTCATATTGATCGACAGAGTCACAAATGCGACTTCCGCCTGCGGCGTGATCGAAGAAATCCGGGAATCGGCAGAAGGCAAACGAGAAGGAGTCACCCCGCAGATGCGTGCCCGGAAGCTGGGACAGACCCCCTATATCATCCTGGCTGAAACGCCGGAAGAGGCCGCCGGATTTGAAACGGAGCTGATCACACAGGGACTTCATACCATGATGGTTCAGTTGTCCGGGGAAAAGGAAATGGAAAAAGCGGTCTTTGCAGTAGACATTCTGCGGCAGGCAGGTCTCATTACCGTCGTCGCATGCCCGCAGGGGCAGACCGGGTTCGAAGAGCGTCTGCGGGAAACTGCCCTGGCCTTCCCGGCGGGCAGGATCCTGGATCTGCGCCCCGGCGGACCTGAGGAAGACAGGCTGATGTATGAGAACACGGTAAATTATGTGTTCAGTTAAAAGAGAGAGGAGACACAGAACCGTCCCCTGTCTCCTCTTCAGCTGAGAAACTGCAGTAGCCGTTTTTACAAAGAAGGAGAAAGAAAATGGCAGCGGATTATGCAACACTCAAAGCCGGCGGATTTATGCGCCAGAAACAGAAAGATATGTTTTCCATGCGCCTGCGGGTCGTCGGCGGGACCGTTACGGTGCAGCAGCTCAAGGCAATCGCGGAGGCGGCGGAGAAATTCGGACACAACTATGTGCACCTGACCAGCCGCCAGGGAGTGGAGATCCCCTTTATCCGGCTGGAAGATATCGATGAGGTCAAGGACTTCCTGGCTGCCTCGGATGTACAGCCCGGCGTCTGCGGCCCCCGCGTGCGCACAGTGACGGCCTGTCAGGGCGGCAGGTGCTGCCCGAGCGGCTGTATCGATGCGCTGGAAATAGCAGAGGAGCTGGACAGGCGGTATTTCGGCCGTCAGCTCCCCCACAAGTTCAAATTCGGCGTGACCGGATGTCAGAACAACTGTCTCAAAGCGGAGGAGAACGACCTGGGCGTCAAAGGCGGTATGGTCATTGAGTGGAAACGGGAGGAATGTATTTTCTGCGGCGTGTGTGAAAAGGCCTGCCGGCGCAGTGCCATTGAGATCACAGACGGGGAAATCCGTCTTGACCCGGACAAGTGCAATCACTGCGGACGATGTGTGAGCGCCTGTCCGACCGGTGCCTGGAAGGGCAGCGAAGGTTTTCTGGTCTCCTTTGGAGGAACCTTTGGAAATGATATTCAAAAAGGCCGGGAAATCCTTCCCATCATCCGGGACAGAGAGACTCTCCTGCGCGTCGCGGACGCGGCCATCGACTATTTTGATGAGAATGCCCGGCCCGGAGAGCGGTTTGCCAAAACACTGCAGCGCCTGGGATGGGAGTCTTTTACAGAAAAAGTGCTCGCTGCCTATGACAATCGATAGGTTTCACCTGTCTGCAGCAGGTGGATCCAATAGTGCAGCCCAACCCGGCAGACAGAATCATGAAAGGAGAAAAAGATGGCAGAATTCAGGATTACGGATACAGTCGACATTACCGATGTTGTCTGCCCGGTCACCTTCGTCAAAGCGAAAGTTGCCCTGGAGGAGCTGGAAGAGGGAGAGATCCTCTCCATTCATATGAACGACGGGGAGCCGGTCCAGAACGTGCCCCGTAGTATTAAGGAAGAGGGACACCGCGTGTTGAAGCTGATCCACAACGAAGACGGGACCTATGATCTGATCGTGCAGAAAACAGAGTGAAAAATACTGCCGATGCAAGATTTCATCATTCATATCGGAAAGGGAAAAAGATATGACAATTGTAGTTGCAGGAGAACGAAAAGAATATAGCGACGGACTGACCGTCGATGAACTGATCGAGGCGGAAAAAGTGGAGACGCCGCAGTATGTCACGGTGACGATCAATGACACCTTCCTCTCCAACGCGGAGAGGGCCTCCCGGATCCTGCAGGAGGGGGATGTCGTGGAGTTTCTGTATTTCATGGGCGGCGGCGCAGACTTTAGCTGATTGAATCCGGCACCCGCAGGAGCAGGAAGCAGCTGCTGAAAGGAGCATAATGGCTTTTACAAATGAACAGCTGGAACGATATTCCAGACACATCATCTTAAAACAAATTGGTTCCAAAGGACAGAAAAAATTATTGAACGCAAAGGTCCTGATCATCGGAGCAGGAGGACTGGGCGCCCCGGCGGCTCTTTATCTGGCTGCAGCAGGTGTGGGAACAATCGGTATTGCAGATGCGGATGTTGTCGATCTGTCCAACCTGCAGCGCCAGGTCATCCACTCAACAGCGGACATCGGCAGGCCAAAGGTGGAATCCGCCAGAGATTCTATGCTGGCCATCAATCCGGAGATCACCGTGCAAACCTATTATGAATACATCACATCGGAGAATATCAGGGAGATCATCCGGGATTACGATTTTATCCTGGACGGAACCGACAATTTTCCGGCCAAATTCCTGATCAACGACGCCTGTGTCCTGGAGGGAAAACCCTTTTCCCATGCGGGCATTATCCGCTTTGAGGGACAGCTCATGACCTATGTCCCGGGGCAGGGACCTTGCTATCGCTGCGTCTTCAAGGAACCGCCGCCGAAAGACGCGGTGCCCACCTGCAGAGAGGCCGGTGTGATTGGGGCTGTCGCGGGCGTCATCGGCTGCCTGCAGGCCATGGAGGCGGTCAAATATATCACAGGTGCTGGAGAACTGCTGACCGGACGCCTTTTGACCTACGACGCCCTGAAAATGCAGTTCCGCACGATGAGCAGGAGGAAAGCAGGGTCAGAGAGGAGGAGACAGATGATATATATGCAGTTAAAGGAATATGAAAAGCTTCTGGCACACGCCGTTAAATGCCTTCCGGAGGAGGCCTGCGGCCTGGTCGGCGGCAGGAAGGACGAAGAGGGGAACTCTTATATCGAGAAAGTTTTTCCTTTGGAAAATACGGACCACAGCGAAGAGCACTTTTCACTGGATCCCCGGGGCCAGCTTGCAGCTGTAAAAGAGATGAGAGAGAACGGATGGAAACCGCTGGGAAACTGGCACAGCCATCCGGCTTCGCCCTCCCGCCCAAGCGAGGAAGACAAACGTCTCGCCTACGACAGCAGCGCCCTGTACCTGATCCTCTCCCTTATGGAGCGCAGCGCACCTGTCCTCAATGCCTTTCATATTGAAAAAGACCGGGTTGCAAAGGAAGAAATCCGCTACATACAAGGATGAATTATATCCTGTCTGTCCCGTTACAAAAGACACCGATCACCGAAGAGAAAACAGAGAACGGACAGGCGCAGAGAACAGGTGGTTTTATGACGATACAACAGATTGAATATGTGCTGGCTGTTGCCGAGAGCAGATCCATCAACAGCGCTTCCAAAACGCTCTACATTTCCCAGTCCAGGCTCTCCGGGGCGATCCGGGACCTGGAGCAGGAGATTGGAGTGACCATCTTTGAGCGAACAAACCGCGGAATCCGGGCTACGCCTGAGGGCGAGGAGTTTCTGGGATATGCCAGGCAGGT
Source organism: uncultured Lachnospiraceae bacterium (assembly GCA_900321785.1). Taxonomy (GTDB): domain Bacteria; phylum Bacillota; class Clostridia; order Lachnospirales; family Lachnospiraceae; genus CAG-791. The sequence continues at coordinate 5,385 of ONXK01000160.1, forward strand.
AAAGGACCAGTTTCTGCTGATGGAGGACCGGTATCTGCGGACGGAAAAGCGCCGCAGCCGCTTCTCCGTCTCCATGCAGCACTATACTTTTGCTGTGCAGGCCTTTATACGGACAGTCCGCACCTGCGGAACGGACCATTACGAATTTGCTGTCTATGAGACACGTACGGGAGAGGTAATCAGCAATGTCAATACCTTGAAGAGCGAATTGGGCATTCTTTATCTAAACGATTTCAACAGGAGTGTTCTGACAAAACTCTTCAATGACTGCGGGATTGAATTCATCCCGCTTTTTGACTGTCCGATTTCCGTTTATTTATGGAAAGAACATCC
>ONXK01000160.1:5727-6146 GCA_900321785.1 uncultured Lachnospiraceae bacterium
CCGTGTCAGTGACCGGGCGACCATTCTGAACATGATGGTTGGTCTTGGCGGTTATACTCTCTGCAGCGGGATCATCTGTGAGGAACTGAACGGAGATCTATACAGGGCTGTTCCTCTACGGACAGAGGAGAAAATGACGATCGGCTATATTAAAAAGAAGCAGGTACCTCTCAGCAGTATTGCTGAAAAGTACCTGGAAGAACTCAAAGCCTTTATTTGACCTGCGAATATGATTTTACCGGGACTTATAGATCGATGCGCGCTGTTGATCGGCAACCCGGGCATGCTGAATTCATATTTGCGCAGATTCCAGGGCAGTGAGGAAATCCTCGATCAGATCCTCTGCATCCTCGATTCCGACGGATACGCGCACCGTGTCTTCATAGACACCGGCATCCTCCTTCTGCCGATTTGTGTTT
>ONXK01000068.1 GCA_900321785.1 uncultured Lachnospiraceae bacterium
TAAACCCTGACTACGCCTTTTACCGAAGTGACCGAAGCCGTATCAAGTCCCAGATCCTGCAGATCTGTCAGGAAAATAACCGCATTGGAATAGCCCCTTGTGCCGGGCAGGACATTTTCTTCGTAGAAAACATTTATCGGCTGATCATTGACCGTCACCCCGGCCATAGTAAATGTCAGCGGCCGGCCTGAATTATTTTCCAGATAGGCATTGATTGCAAAGCCGCTGGGATCGTCCGGATTGGTACCCTGGATCAGATATGCCTTTTCCGCATCTGCAAAAAGGACCATCTCACCGTCTACAGGTGCTCTGTCCGCCGCCTTGATCTCCTCCGCCTTTTTCCCGGTGGGATATACTTTGGATACAATCCCCTTCTGAAGAACCTTTTCCGTGTCGCTCTCCGTTATCCGCAGTCCCAGTATGACCTCATCGATCCTGGTAATGCCGCTCATCTCCAGCTCTTCAGGGCTGATCTTCATCTCTGTCTTTACAGTTTCCTTCTTCTCCAGAGAAACCGACCATTCCGGATGGAAAATATATTTGTTGAGGACAACATTGTCCGCGCTGATCACAATGCTGTTCTTTTTCTTGTTTTTAAAACGCAGATTGATGGTAAAACCGGTCTGATCCGCCTCGTAGCTGGTAATGCTGCCGGAAGCAAACTCTGTATCCATGATCCTCTTGTCTTCACCCGAATAGGAGACATTTTTGTCCAGGACATCCTTATAGCCTAAGATCCCGTTGATCTCCTCCATGCTCGAGCGCCTGAAAACCATTTCGCCGCCGTCGGCATTCCCCACGGTGAGAACGTCTCCGTCCTGCGTGTAATTGAGCCAGCTGCCGTCCAGCGTAATCCCGAAGTCGTTCCATGTGCCTTCTATCTCATCTCCGAAAGTCGAAAATTTGACCGTACCGTTATCACGGAACTTCATATACATGGCGACATTCATGGCCTCGTAGTCCTGAACATCCTTTTCTGAAATGACATTGTCATCCCCATCCATTTTCTCCAGTTTCCACACGCCTGTGATGCCCTTCGATTCTTCCGCACGGACATACAGGCCGGTTCCCGGCATCATACATACCATAACAATAGCCAGCAACAGACTAAGAATTCTTTTCATTCTCTTTCACCTACCCTGGATCCAGTACAACAAAAAACATATTGTCTACAACAAATGTACATCCGGCACAGCCGATGCACATAATCGTTTCTGGTCACACCCTGACCAGAGTGTGACTTGTAACATATAATCCAGTATAACGGAATCCTCCTTGTTTGGAAACATAAAACTTCATTTCCGGGGCTTTTCGGAGACATATGGACGAAAAAGACTTATTACATTATAATATCTTCATATTTTCTACATTGATTATACTTGTCCGCATGTTAGAATATACATACCAGGTGTATTCTGTGCAAAGACTAAAAACCATGTCATTGCGCCCTATTATTTGCACATAGGAATATATTTGAATGAAGAATTTGTTTAATGCATATATCAGAAACAGCCGCTTCCGCCGGTTCTGGCGGCGCGTAGTCAGTGTGCTCGCATGTGTTGTGGTTTTTGTCACAACATATGCGCTTATTCTGCCTGCCATCACAATCGGAAAAAATGCGCAGTGCGGCACGCAGGAGCACCAGCATACTGACAGCTGCTATGAAGAAAGGCTGGTCTGCGGGCAGGAGGAGTCGGAAGGACACACACATACCGAAGACTGCTATTCTGTTTCCTATGAACCGGAATGCGGGCTCGAAGAGCATTCACATTCCGCAGACTGCTATGATGAAGAAGGAAATCTTACCTGTGCTGTACCGGAGCATACACACGATGAGGACTGCTACCGGGAGGACAGGGTTTTGTCATGCGGTTTGGAAGAGACAGAAGGACACACGCATACCGATGACTGTTATGACAAGGTCCTCGTATGCGAAAAAGAAGAGCATATCCACTCTCCTTCCTGCTATGAGGATCCTGAGGAAGATGATGACTCCGGGGATTCTGCAGACGCATCCGCCACAGTGGGTGAAACGGGCGAAACCGCAGCAGAACCTTTTGCAGGAACATTGACCTTCGAAGGTCCCGACTATACTGTCACCGTCTCTTTCGGCGAAGAATCGGGCATTCCTTCGGATGCGGTCCTCTCCGTGACAGAGATCACGCAGGAGGACAAAATATACGAAGAGTACCGTGAGCAGGCGGAAAAAGCCATGGCGGAGAGCGCACTGGCAGAGCAGGCAGATGTTGAAGATACAGAGCCCGGCGAGACAACAGAAAAAGCAGCCTGGGTGCGGCTCTTTGACATCTCCATCCTCAGCGGCGAAAAAGTGATCGAGCCCCTGGCTCCGGTCTCTGTTCAGATCATCTACAATGAAGTCATGGAGCGGACCAATAACGCGGAAGTGAAAACAGTTCATTTCGAGGGAGAGGAAGAGACGCCCCGCATGCTGGAAACCACCACCAAGGGTACAGAAACTTCTGTGGAAGAGGTCGCTTTCGATACAGATACCTTCTCTGTATTTGCCATCATCGGGACAACAATCGAGAAAAACATACTGGCAAGTGACGGCAATAATTACAAGATCACTGTTACACTCGGCGAAAATGCCGGCATTCCTGTGAATGCCGATCTGCGTGTGAGGGAGATCACCTCCGATGACAATGAGGATTCCGATACTACCTCTGTACACGGCATCAGCTATGAAGAGTATGTGTCCTATTCTGAGAACGCACTGGAGATCGAAGAGGGAAGTGACCACTATATCCGGCTGTTTGATATCAGTATTGTGGATCAGGACGACCCGGAAGTAAAATATCAGCCGGCGGAGGGCAGCGATGTAAATGTCACGATCGAACTGTCTGACGCGCAGAGCGATGACCTCAGCGTTGTGCATTTTTCCGACGGAGATGATGCGGGAGACATCATAGAGGATACCAGCATTCAGGAGGCAGACGGGGACGGCAGGATTATAAGTTTTCAGACGGGCGGCTTTAGTGTTTATGCAATCGTAGGCGCGCCGGATCAATACTCGAATAAAGTGTTAAATGTGGACGAGCTTGCCGGAATTGAGGATCTTAGCAGCGTAGGCTTTTATCTGTCCTATGATGATCCGCCCAAATACTTCACCAACAATATGAACAAAAACGGCTGCTTTGCAGAAACAAACGTTGTCGATAGTGCAGCTGTCTGGTTCTTTGAACCCGTCGAAGAACAAACGAATCAGTATTATATTTATACCTACACAAGCAGCGGAAAGCAGTACATAAAGCAGAAAAGTTCCAGCAGCAACGAATTGAAGCTGGATACTACCGGAACGGCTTTCGACATAAGCAACGGCGGCGTCGAAGGAAGGTTTTATATCAAACATGCCGGAGAGAGCAGGTGGCTGCAGCATTCCAACGGTGGCGGAGGGATAAGGTTATATCCCAATAATACGAATAAAGTCAACAGCCGGATCGCCCTGCATTATGCCGATGCTATGGAGGTTCCTGATGATTATTATCAGCTTGACGGAAAAACCGCAGGTATCGTATATGATTCCGGGAGCATCTTCTGCTCGGCTCTTATGTCCGAAGACGCCGGCAGCGGGTCATTGAAGTCTGAGGATATGACAATCCTGGAAACCCAGGCAGATTCAGGCTCTCTTTTTGTGCCGCTCGACAGCGATATTACAGACTGGACTTTCCACTCGGCAGGAGGGGACAAATATTATATAACGACACCTGTAAACGGACAGGACATGTATCTGACGATCAAAAACGGTAACCTCGGCCTGACCAGTACCCCGGAAGAAGGAAGTGTCATCAGCGTCGTTCCCGGAACAGATGCGTATAAGGGATATTATTCTTTCTCCGTAGACGGAACCTTCCTGGCGGTAACCGGTGAGGAAGGCAGCAGAAGCTTCATAGCGACATCTGACAGTAATGCGAACTGCTGGATGAAGCTTGCGGAAAAATCCTCCCTTACAGAAGACGATTATCTGATCTACACGGCGAAGAAAATCCGCGCATTCGATCCCGCCGATGAAGTCGTTCTATATACCCGTGTGTGGAACGGCTCTAAATATGAGTTTTATGCCGTAAATTATGACGGCTCTCTGATCCGCTGCTACGATGAAGGTGATGTGATCAAATGGGTCGGGCCCCAGTATGAAACAGCCTACTGGAAGCTGAAGGATTACTACAATAAAGACAGCGACGGGAATGACACGACTCCCAATGGTTATCATGAACTGCAGAATACATATACGGACAAATATCTCTCTCCGGGTCTTGCAAACAACACACTTTTTTCGGACGATCCGGCCTATCTGATTCTGGACGGACGCTATTACCAGGAGGACACCACAAAAATAAAGTGCTGGGACAGCACTTATTACGCCTACATGGGGTTAAAGGTTGATCTGGAAAACAACAGAGTTGTTCCCTGCTCTTCTGCACAGGCCGACGACTTCTATTTTGCCATCGTCAAACCTGCTCAGGTTCATCTGACCGAGGTAGACACCGTAAACAATAATGATTACGGCATCAAGATGAAGATGATCGATTTTAATAATACGATCGAAAACGACAGGGATTCTGTGCAGACCCAATACTTTGGTCTCAACTCCAACAGCACCGGCCTCCTCACGACGGATATCGGAGAAAACGGCTATCCGGGCACCACCCACAACGGAGGTTCCCTTGGAAACCTGTTCTCAGGAAGTCAGACTGTCAATCACCTTTTCATCCAGAGTATCTATGACGAAAGCGGATATTTTGAGTTCGACTCCACGAAAAACTTTGCCTATCTGCCCAACACGAGCGGAAACTTTGAAGTATATGATCAGCTGGGTACCGTTGAAAGACCCGGAAATTATCCTACAATGAGGCACGGTCAGTTCATGCCGTATAACTCGCTGATCAATCCGGAAACAGGGGAGCCCTGGCCGTATTCAGAGGTAAACAGGAATACGACCGATGTCACTGCCAATCGTCTTTCGGAAAATGACCCTCGTTACGGCGAAGGCCTCCATGAAATTCCAAAAGCCAAGGCCGACTACTTTTTCGGTATGGAAATGTCGGCAGACTTTACCCAGACAGCTGACGGACTGGATGCATGGGGCCATGATATTATCTTTGAGTTTTCCGGAGATGATGATTTCTGGTTTTATGTTGATGATGAGCTGGTTCTGGATCTGGGCGGCGTCCATCAGGCCATGAGCGGTTCCGTCAATTTCAGAACGGGTGAAGTACAGGGCAGAGACGGAACGACGACCCTTCGCAGTATTTTTGAATCCAATTACAGGGCGAGAAATCCCCAGGCAGACAACGCTGAGGTAGAAGCCTATCTCAATCAGTTTTTTGACGAAGGAGAAACTGTTTTCCGGGACTTTTCCACACACCATATGAAGATCTATTATATGGAGCGCGGAGCAGGCGCCTCCAACCTTCACATGCGTTTTAACCTGACCGCGGTGAAGCCGGGAGAGGTAACACTGACCAAGAAGGTTACCGGGTCCGATGATATTGACTACAGTCTCATGGAATTTCCTTACCAGATCTGGTATCTGACAAGAGACAGCTCCGGAAGGGAAGTTTATAAGAAGCTCACCCAGAATGAAGATGACCCTGCTGTCACTTATCAGGGTTCCAGCCGCCCGGTTAAATTTGCCGATCACTATACACCGGTCGGGGAAACCGAAGGTTACGATGATGTCTTCTTCCTGAAACCTGGTGAGATTGCGTCGATCGATATGCCGGACAACACGGACAAGTACAAGATCGTGGAATGCGGCGTCAATATGAATATTTTCAAGTCCGTCAAGGCCAATGGGGAAAACCTGTCCGAAGACAATGATTCCGGCAGGCATGACTATGAGACTTCACCGGCCACAATAGAGGATTGCCCGAAGGTTGAATACGAGAATGAAGTAGATCCTGACAGCCTGCGGACGCTTACGGTCTCCAAGGTTCTCTGGGACGAAAACGGATATACCGTCCAGGATCCCGACACCGAACAGGAGCAGCGCGTCGGCAATAAACTCATCGGATATGATGATGACGAGACCACCTTTGAATTCAGACTGTCTATGTCCGCGCAGGATTCCGGATCAGTCACCCCTGTCAGAAACAAGGCCTACTACGTCAAGGATCCGAATGGCTTTTACTGCCGCTGGGATCCGTCAACAATGCGGTTCGTCTCTTTGCCTTATAAAGATTATGCCGACCTTGCCGGCTATCTCTCAGGTCTTGCAGAGGAAGAACGAATGCACATTGTCTTTGAGACATCGATCGGCGGTTCCTATAGCAACATTCCGGCCGGATACAGTGCAGAATTTCGAGGACTTCCGGTTGATTCTTCCTTTAAAGTAGAGGAGAGAGCCGATAAGATCCCTGCGGGTTATTCACTGCTGGACTATGAGCGCGACAAAGGCTCCTATATCTCACAGGAAGAACCTAATCAGGGAACCATCCGAGCCAATGAAGATCCTCATATCCTGGTACACAACAAGCGGGGATGGGGACTTACAGTTAAAAAGGTCTGGTCCGACGCGGACTATATGGAAACCCATGATGATATTTATTTTGCGGTTTACATTAAGAACCATTCCGGAGAAGGCGGGGATGCATCAGACGGCACAGGCACATCGGAAGACGAGACGCTGCTGGAAGGGTCTGTTCGAAAGATGGCTTCTCCTGCCACCTCCCTCTACTACTATTTTGAAAAACTCTCCGAAGGTACATCCTTCGAAGATTATAGGGTCTATGAAGTGCGGCTGACCGATCCCGTAACAGATGAGGACGGAAATGTCACCTCCTACTCTTCCATCGAGAAAATCGGGGAGAAGGAAACACTCTACGCAGGCGGGACGACCAAAGACGGCGTGGAAAAGGACCAGCTTCCCTACGAAGCAACTTATACAGTCGGGGAAGCTTCCGGAGTAAGCGACAGTTTCAAAAATGTCCGTGAAGATACGGTAACCAATACCCGCCGCGGTGTCAGGCTGATCAAGACAGACTGGAACGGAGCCGTACTGCCGGGAGCCGTTTTCACACTGAAGAAGGACGGTCAACCGGTCGGCACCGGCACCTATACTTCTGATGCCGATGGTTTGATCACCATCGCCTATCTGGATCCCGGCACCTCTGTACTGGAAGAGACTGCGGCGCCCTCCGGTTTCCAGAAACCGTCTGAATCCTGGTCGATCACCCTGGTGGATGATCGGGTCAGCGTAGAGGGTGAAGATGGAACCTTTGAGGTCCAGCAGGCAACAGATGACCAGATGGCAACCGTAACATTGAAAAACAAGGGATTTTCCCTGCAGGCCCTGAAAGTAGCTAAAAATTCTCAGGGAGATGCAACCGACAAAGTACTGGAAAATGCCCGGTTCGCTCTCTACAGACAGGTGTCGACAATCAGCGGAATGGTAAAGGACCAGAATCCTATGGAAGGATACGAGGCTCTGACCACCGGTGCGGACGGTATCATTCCCAAGATCACCTCCGCACTGCCTCCCGGAACTTATTACCTGACTGAAACAAATCCGCCGGATGGCTGTAAACCGCTCGAAGGCGATCTGGTCTTTACGATCAGTGCCGACGGGGTCGTCAGTATTCCCTCAAGGGTCACATCCGCAGATCCTCAGGATCTGATCATTTTGAATAATCTTCCCGATATTGGGGCAGACGAATGGATCAGTCAGGAAGAGGAAGACGGAAATGTATTGTACACGATCCGGATACCGAATGATCAGGAAAAAATGGTATCTGTCTGGAAAACCGATGCGGAACATAACACCCTCACGACAGGAGCAGATTTCACGCTTTACAAAGCTGACGACTACGATGATTCACACAATGCTCCCCGAAGCGGAGCTGTTCCGGTCCTGGCCGGAACAACAGGAACCAACGGCATTCTTAATCTGGGAGCACTTGCAGTCGGCGAATACCGGCTGGTCGAGACAAAAGCTCCGGACGGCTATGAAACTCCGGCTTCTGCAGTCAAGCTGTTTGTAGAAGCCACTCAGATCACAGCTCTGCAGGGCAGCAGCCAGGCAGAAGTCACAAAGAAAGGCGACCAGTACTGGGTGGCCGGGCAGGCCGACTCCACCTGGCAGGTTCGTGTCTGGAACAATCCGGGCGTCATACTTCCCTATACAGGTGGTCCCGGTACCAGGATCATCAGGATCCTTGGAGCATTGCTCATCATTGCTGCCACGGGAATCATACTGATCCGAAAACGTAAACATCGTTCACTGATGTAACTGATGTAACAACACTAAAATGAAGCAAAAGAAGGCAGGTCTCAAGTATCATGAGACCTGCCTTCACTGTTTTAATCACTATTCAATTTACTC
>ONXK01000034.1 GCA_900321785.1 uncultured Lachnospiraceae bacterium
AAGCCCGGCTCCGTTCCCATCGGGCCTCTGAACGACTCGGAGGGAACGGCGGAGTTCGGCGAGGACTGCCTCGTGCTGAACATATACTGCAATACCGGCTGCAATGACAGCAAAAAGCCGGTCATGGTGTGGATCCACGGCGGCGGGTTCTGCGCTGAGTCCCAGGCGTCGCCCCTCTACGACCTCACCAGCATCTCCAGGCAGTACCCCGACATCCTGTTCGTGTCCATCGACTACCGTCTGGGCTTCATGGGATTCATGAACTTCGAGCGGGTTCCGGGCGGAGAGAACTTCAGGGAGGCAGGCAACCTCGGCCTGCTCGACCAGCTTGAGGCCCTCAGGTGGATACAGAAAAACATCGCCGGGTTCGGCGGCGATCCGGACAACGTGACGATTTTCGGCGAGTCGGCAGGTTCGGCAAGCACCACCTTCCTCCCGCTCATCGACGGAAGCGAGGGACTCTTTAAGAGAATCATCGCCCAGAGCGCCAACATCGCCTACTGTGACACGATGGAGCACGGCATCCACGTCACGCAGAACTTCCTGACCGCAACGGGCTGCCAGACCATGGACGAGCTGATGGCACTCACCACCCAGGAGCTTGTAGACGCCTATGCGAAGGCAGCTGTCATTGACAAAAACTGCCTTCTCGGAACTGCCAACTTCCCGCTCCTCGATGGCGTCACGCTGCCCGAGGACCGGGCGGACCTGTACGTGATGTGGGGAGACGAAAAGAGAGCCGGGATCGATATGATGATCGGGTCCAACCTGGACGAGATCAGGTACTTCGTTCCGACCGAGGGCGGCGAAGAAGGCTTCCTCGACACGCTGAGATGGATCGCGAAGAGGGACCGCGCCCTGCTCAATGACCAGGAGAAGGCCATGTACGACGAGTTCATGGCCACGCTCGCAGACGAAACCGAGGGGGCCAGGCTGGAGCAATACTGCAACGACATCAACTTCCGCGCCGGCAACACCAATATGGCCATCAGGCATTCTGCCGCCGGCGGCAATACCTACATGTACTTCATCAGGAAGCCGGTGACCACCCCCCAGCTTGGCGCGATCCACGCGGCCGAGATCCCTTACCTGTTCGATACCTGCATACCGGACCCCATGGGGAGCGGAGAGATCGTCGGGAACGACGAGTGCGAGTTCCGCCACGTCGCAAAGGAGATGTGGACCAACTTTGCCCGGACGGGCAACCCCTCCACCGGCAAATACGAGTGGAAGAAGTTCTCGGGAGACGACCGCCAGACGATGGTCTTCGACGATGTCATCGGCATGCAGAAGGACATCTTCGGAAGGCGGGAGGACCTGATGATGTCCTGGGCAGAGCGCCTTGGAAACGGGTCGTCCAAGAGGGTCTGCTGACGCGGATGTGCAGCCTGCAGGGAAGTCTCTTCGGGCGGCAAGACGAAGAAGGTAAAACGATGGGTAACGCAAATGAGACAAAACCTAACAATCAGGAGTATTTGACATGAATCAAACAACAGAGAAGAATGAGGCGAAATCTAAGGCGAGAAGTGCTCATCTTTTAGCAAAGGGATATGAGCCGGTTATAGGCTTAACGGTGCCCGTCGGACTTTCAAATGAAGAACTGGTCTCGAGCGGAGGAAAAAGGGATCCTGAAAATGCGGAAAGACTCTCCATTGAGAGGAATGGAAAAGAGAAGCTGAATCTGTATGTTTTCCATCCCGCAAAGGTCAAAGAAGGAGAGAAGACACCTGTCATTTATTTTATTCACGGCGGGGGCTATCATTTTGGCACTACCGGCATGGATGAGGAAAAAATACAGGGTGTGGCGGATGCCAGTAATGCCACGGTCTTTTCTCCCGATTACACGCTTTCTTTAGACCCTTCCTATGAATACCCGATGGAGCTTGAAGAAGTGTATGCAGGGCTGCTTTATGTGTATAACCATGCGGAAGAGTTAAACGTAGATAAGGATAATATCGTCGTTGAGGGAGAAAGCGCCGGAGGAGGGCTGGCCGCACGTCTGGTTCTTTATAACAGAGACAAGGGAGAAGTCCCTCTGAAAGGCCAGGTATTGATCTATCCCATGCTTGATTACCGTACCGGCGGCAAAGAGGATCTTTACAATGATGAATATGCCGGGGAGTTTGTATGGACAAAGGAGAACAATGTCTTTGGATGGGGAAAGCTGATCTCCGGTCAGAAAAAGGAGCTTTCCGATGAGGAGAGAATCTATTTTTCGCCGGCAGTGGCAACGGTTTCGCAGCTGAAAGGACTGCCGCAGACTTTCATGATCGTCGGCAGCCTGGATCTTTTCTGTAATGAGGATATGGATTATGCTCAGAAGCTTATGCAGGCGGGGGTTTTTACGGAGCTTCATGTAGAACCCGGGGTTCCCCATGCTTACGAGTACCTGGAGGGAACGCCTCAGGCAAGCCGTTTTTATGAACTGAGGGACAATGCCACCGCACGGATGCTGGGGATCGACAGAGCTTCTGCAGGAAACACAGTATTCGGAAATATCCTCAAGTATCTCTTTGGTTTATAAGTAGTAAGAGCGAAAAATCTTGTCGATACAAGATCTTTCACTCTAGAGGTTTGCGTCGTAGCGCCGCAAACCTCCGCCGGATCCCATCACGGCTGGCAAGGATGCGGATTTTCTGGTATTTGATAAGGACCTGCTTACGGCAGAGAAAGAAGGTTTCAGTTACAACCTGCCGGAGGATGTATATTTTGCCGGAAAGAAAGTTAACTGACGAAGTTATAGAACAACAATATCAAAAATATTCCCCGGCCATAGGATATGGCCGGGGAATATTTTTGCGCTTAAAAGACTTGACATTCCGAAACACTTCCTTGAGGGCGGCGCGCTTCCGGTTTAGCTGCTTGTATCTGAATGTATGCCATGCAGAGCAGTAGAAATCAAATCTGAGAGAATCAGAGATGATCAGATATAAAATTGACGTACTTAGCTTGTTGTATTTATGTTCCGCATGCTATGCTTTTGTAAGCAAAGCTGTAATTGCAACAAAGGAGGACGTGATATGAAACTTGGTATTATCGGAACAGGCAAGATCGTACATGAAGCTCTCTATGCCATGGAGGAGATCGTGGAGATCGAGCGCACGGCAATCTTTGCCAGACCCAGGAGCCGGGAAAAGGGCGAAAAGCTGGCAGAACAGTACGGAATCAGTAAAGTTTATACGGACTACGCAGAGCTCCTCTCTGACAGCGGCGTTGACTGTGTATATATCGGTTTGGTCAACAGCGCCCACTATCCTTATGCAAAGCAGGCCCTGCTGGCAGGTGTGAATGTGATTCTGGAAAAACCGTTTGTCTCTACAATGGAGGAAGCCAGGGAGCTTGCATCGATTGCTGAGGAGAAGGGTGTCTACTGCCTGGAGGCCATTACGACTCTGCACAGTAAAGTGTTTGAGAAGATGACAGAGATTCTGCCCAGGCTCGGGACCCTGAAGATGGCGCAGTGCAATTACTCACAGTATTCCAGCAGATATAAGAAGTATCTGGCGGGTGAGATCGAGCCTGCCTTTGATCCGAATCTGTCGGGAGGCGCGCTGTATGATATCAATCTCTATAATGTCTATCTGACGATCGGTCTTCTCGGTGCTCCCAGGGATGCGAAATATTTCCCCAACCTTGGATTTAATGGAATCGACACATCCGGAACGGCAGTCCTCTGCTATGATGGAGTGACGGCAGTCTGTACGGGGGCCAAGGATTCGGACAGCCCGTCATTTGCCATCTTCCAGGGAGAGAACGGCTGGATGCGGCTCATCGGCAAACCGAATGTCATCGAGGGTGTAGACTATGAGTTTGCTGATGAGACCAAGCCTCCAGTACCCAATGCCGCCGGCGGTATGAGCCGTGCCATGGAGAGCGGAAAGTATGATGCTCCGAAGATGAGACACCGCATGACACAGGAGTTCATGGATTTCGCCCGGATCGTTGACAGCAGAGACGATACGGCTGCGGCTGCCTGCCTTGAGCGGTCTGTCGCGGTCATGACAGCGCTTGAGACGGCCAGAAAAAGTGCGGGAATCCGGTTCGCGGTGGATGCGTGATAAGGAATCATTATTGTGAAATCAAACCTGAGAGAACCAGAGGTGTTCAGATATGATAGACATAATCGGCCTTTCTGGGGGCAGGATCGCCGGCAGGCTTGGCCGCGTAACCAAGGACCAGGTTGCCGATGCCTTCATAGCTGCCCTCGATGCCGAGCTTTTTCAGAATCGCTTTTCCCTCTTCACTCTCAAACTCTTCTTTGGCGCGGTGGATCCAGCAGCTGGCAACGCCCAGATCCTGTGCTGCATTCATCATGTTGCCCATGACAAGGCTGCCGTCATAAATGTAGGTGGGAATGTCCTTGTTTGCCAGAACGACCACTACGTCAGGTGCTCCGTAGAAGGGGTCAAAGTCCACGCCCATTGCAGCCGCGTTGAGTTTGGACAGCTGGTCACGGACTTCCTGATCTTTGACGACAAGGATGATCGGGGACTGTTTGCCCATGCCGGTCGCCGCATAGGTTCCTGCCTCAACGATGGCATTGATTTTTTCTTCTTCAACGTGCCCGGGCTTGTAGGCGCGGCAGCTGCGGCGGGTTTTCAGGGTGGTCAATGTTTCTGCCATGATAATCTCCATTCCGGAGCGCTCTGTGCGATGGGGCGAAGAAAAATCCGCGAATGCGGTTTCTCTTCTGCCATCAAGGCTATTTGTGGCGCTCCGGCACAAATAGCTGTGTGAAAAATCAGCACATCAGTATGATTTTTCACACAAATTCCCGACGGTCACATATTTGAACCATTATTATTATATGGTTGTCAACATAGGTCGTCAATTAGTATCCCAAAATGACACAGGCTGCCGCAAATACCGATCTGTTTACCCGCAGATCAGGTCTTCTATGTCACAGTGAAGCGTTCCCGCCAGGGCGAGCAGCCCGGAGGTGGAAGCCTTCCTGATGTCCTTGGCTCCCTGCTCATACTGCTGGATCATGCGGAGGGATACACCGGAGCGTTCTGACAGCATTTTTTGAGAGTAGGCATTGAGACGACGGATCTGTTGAAGACGGGCTTCTTTTCTGCTGCGCTCTCTGATCTGATCCGCCGCATCTATAAATCTTTCTTCGGAGGCTTCATGCAATGCCGGGTACATGCGGAGGATGTCGCTTAAAGGCAGGGAACGGATGATGTCCCGGAATCGAAGTCCGCATTCCCACTGGTAGCGGGCGAGAATCCAGCCGCTCCAATATTCCGCAGAATAATCATTTGTTCTGACAGCGGCGGGCAGGTCCCGATGCAGACCTGCCCGGCGTATTGTCTCGCATGCCAGCTCCGTGCCGGACATGCCGGATACATATCGGGGGCTTCCCCGCTCAAATCCATCGGCCAATCCGCCGGCGATGAACATCTCCATAAAGCGGTCCGGGAGCAGGCCGCATTTAAAAACAGCATACTCCACTGCTTCACCCAGATTTCTCATTGCATCGTCCAGATAACATTGCGCATAAGCGTACATATTGAGTCCTTTCCCTGTCTCCTCCCGAACCGTCCCCTGTCTCCTCCGTCCCCTTCCTCTGCCGGAAAGACTATTGAAAAGTATAATAAAGAAGGTTATAGTAATAGTTGGTTAGATTTGTCTAACTGATGCTGGATCTGAACTGCCGCCTCAAGATTCTGTGATTCGAAATCTGCTTTGGTTTGCAGGATGGCGCAGGAAGCTGAATGAACAATAATAGTCGGTATGACGGGAGAAAAATTATGGATCTGAAACTTGGAGATGTACAGACAACCGCATTGATTCCGCTTGCCATCAAAGCAAGTGAGACGATGCGTCCAAAGGCACGGATCAAGGATGAGAAGGCTGTGGAGATTATCCGGGCCTTAAATGTCGATCCGGCGCCTTACGATAAATTCATGTCGCACGAAGGGGTCGTTGCCAGAACCATCATGCTGGACCGCCAGCTGAAAGGGATCATCAAGAAGGCGCCCGACACAGTTGTGGTCAATCTCGGGGCTGGATTCGATAACAGGTTTTCGCGAGTTGACAACGGGAAGATTCATTGGTTCGACCTGGATCTGCCGGACGCGATCGCAGTGCGGAAAAAAGTATTCCCGGACCAGGAAAGGGTTACCATGCTTGCCGCAAGCGCACTGGAGAGCGACTGGTGCGCGGAGGTTCAGAATGTGCTTGCCGGGCGCAAGGCAAAGCCGGTCTTCCTGGCAGAGGGCCTGTTTATGTATTTTACCCTGGACCAGATCAAAACGCTCCTTTTGGTGCTCAGAGACAACTTCCCCGAGGGAGGCACCCTGATCGCCGAGCAGAACAATAAGCTCATGCAGAAAAATGAGAAGTACCATGATACGGTGAAAACCACAAATGCACATTTTGTCTCGGGAACAGACTCCGCACAGGAGATCGCAGACCTGGTCGAAGGCATTCGTCTGGTCGAGGAACACAGCTTCAATGAAGAGATGAAAAAATACAGCATCCGGGGAAAGCTCTTTGCCCTGCTTCTCCCTAAGATGAATAACCGTTGGGCGACTTTTGCCTGGGGATAACAGGGCAGAGGCTTCTGTACTGATCTCGAACGTGACTGCAAGGCTTTTTCAACTGGAAAAATAAATAGACGGAGGAGCAATTTATGGATGGATCAGGAAAGTCCTCTTCGCCCATGGCATGGGTGCTGGGGCAGACAGGGGATCACGCCGGGCAGTACGTGCTCAGTGTGATCCTGGCAGTGATCGGTGTGGCTTTTTCGGTCGCGCCCTATTTTGTAGTCGTGGGAGTCGTGCAGGGACTGATGGAAGGACAGCAGGATTTCTCCTTTTATCTGAACCGGTGCCTGATCATGGGGGTACTGTGGCTGGGCAGAGTCCTCTTCCACGCCCTGTCCACGGCGACCAGCCATCGGGCCACCTTTGCCGTCCTGGGAGAGATCCGTAAGCGGTGTATAGAGAAGCTGACCCGCATGCCCCTGGGAACGGTCCTCATGCAGAGCAGCGGCGCTTTGAAAAATACCCTGGTCGAGCGCATTGACAGCATCGAGACGACGCTGGCCCATATCGTGCCGGAGTTTACGGCCAATCTCCTGGTGCCTGTGATCATCGAAATCTATATTTTCACGATCGACTGGCGCATGGGACTGGCCAGTCTCCTGACGGTCCCCATCGGCATGTTCTGCTACGTGCTCATGATGGTGGGCAGCGGGGACTTCTATCAGCATACCATCGCGGCGACCAAGGCCCTCAACGACACGGCTGTGGAATACATCAACGGAATCCAGGTCATCAAGGTCTTCGGCAAGACCAGGTCCAGCTATGAGCGCTTTGTCCACGATGCCTATGAGGCGGCCCACAGCTTCATCGACTGGATGCGGGCCAGTATTCTGCCTATGACCTTTGCCATGGTCGTCATGCCGGCTACCATGGTCTCCGTACTGCCGATCGGTGGGCTCCTGGTCAAGAGCGGGAGCCTGTCTCCCCGGGATTTTGTCATGGTGATCATCCTGTCTGTCGGCCTGATCACGCCCCTGGTGACGCTGATGAGTTATTCGGACGACATCCGGACCATGGGGACC
The DNA here is from genome assembly GCA_900321785.1 of uncultured Lachnospiraceae bacterium. GTDB lineage: Bacteria > Bacillota > Clostridia > Lachnospirales > Lachnospiraceae > CAG-791. The sequence goes on from ONXK01000034.1 coordinate 7,574, forward strand.
ATCTTTGGAGAGGTGCGGTCCATTCTGGATGCGCCCGAGATGACCAGACCTGCAGAGGGAAATGTGCCTGTAAAAAATGATCTGGAACTCAAGGATGTCCATTTTTCCTATCAGATCAGTGACAGCGCAGCAGAAGATGGAAAGAAGGCGGAAAATGCTGCAACTGCGGCAAAGGCCGGAAATGAACCTGTGGCGGGCGATGATCCGATTTCCGCATATGATCGGGTTTCCGCAGACAATCCGCCGGCGGCTGATAGCGAAGTCCTGCACGGCGTTTCCATGAAGATCCCCGAGGGAAGCTTTGTCGCCCTGGTCGGCCCCAGCGGCAGCGGCAAGAGCACTATCGCCCGTCTGATCGCCTCCCTCTGGGATGTGACTGCGGGTTCGATCACCCTGGGCGGAGAGGATATCCGCAAGATCCCTCAGGAAGCCTATGCCGACAGGATCGCCTTCGTCTCACAGGACAATTATCTCTTCAATATGACGGTCCGGGAAAACATCCGGCTGGGCAGGCCTTCCGCCACGGATGAAGAGGTGGAGGAGGCCGCGAAGATGAGCGGCTGTCATGATTTCATCATGAGCCTGGAAAAGGGCTACGAAACCATGGTCGGCAGCTCCGGCGGCCATCTCTCCGGCGGAGAGCGCCAGCGCATTTCCATCGCCAGGGCTATGCTGAAGGCGGCCCCGGTGGTCATCCTGGATGAGGCGACGGCCTATACAGATCCTGAGAATGAAGCCGTGATCCAGCGGTCCGTCTCCAGACTCACACAAGGCAAGACCCTGATCGTCATCGCCCACAGGCTCAGCACTATCGTGGACGCAGACAGGATCTATGTGGTGAAAGACGGCAGGATCCATGAAGAAGGGACCCACGAGGAGCTTCTTGCGCATCATGACCTCTATGAGAAGATGTGGAAGGCCCATATGGAGGTGAAGGATAATGGTTAAGATCATCAGCCGGTTTTTTGCATTCTGCGGAGAGGAGAACCGCAGGAGATTCCATCAGTCTATCCTTCTGGGCGTACTGCAGGCCTTCTGCGAGGCCCTCAAGATCCCTGCCATTGCCTGCATGGTGCGTGCCCTGCTGCGGGGCAGCGTGACCAGCCGGGATATCCTGCTTGCTTTGGGCATCATGGTGCTTTCCATCGTCGGTTCCGGCCTGATCAAGGCGAAGAGCATGATGCTGCAGACGGAAGGCGGTTACGACACCTGTGCCAAAAAGCGCATCGAGATCGCCGAGCACATGCGCTATCTGCCCATGGGATATTTTAACGAGAAGTCTTTGGGACAGATCACTTCGGTCACCACCAATGTGATGGAAAGCCTGGAAAATGTGGCCACCCGCGTGATCATGATGGTCTGCGAGGGACTGCTGACGACTTCCCTGATCATTGTCATGCTCTTTTTCTTTGACTGGCGGATCGCCCTGGTCTTATTGGCCGGGTTCGGCCTCTTTCTGTTCGCCAACCGTTTCCTGCAGCAGGCGGCCGGAACTCTTGCAGGCCGCAAAGTCGATTCCGATGAGCGCCTGGTCGAGAAGGTGCTGGAATACCTGCAGGGCATGGCGGAGGTCAAGGCCTATCACCTGACCGGCGCCAAGAGCAGGGAGCTCAACGACGCCATTTCCGCCAATGTCAAAGTCAACACCGATATGGAGATGACCCTGATCCCCCGTATGACGGTCCAGAGCTTTCTGGCCAAGCTGACCGGTGTCTGCATGGTGGCCTTGTCCTGCTTCTTTTACTGCAGGGGGACCATGGACGCCCTCACGGCAGTTGTCATGGTGATCTCGGCTTTCATCGTCAACGCCAGCCTGGAGACAGCCGGCAATTACTCCGCGCTTTTGCGGGTGGTGGATGCCAGCGTGACCAGAGCGCAGGAGATCCTGGATACACCCCAGATGGACATCACCGGAGAGGAGATCCGGCCGGAGAACAGGAATCTGCATGCGCAGGATGTGGAATTCTCCTATGAGAAACGAAAAGTCATTGACGGGGTCACCATGCACATACCGGAGAAGACCACGACGGCCATCGTGGGACCTTCCGGAGGCGGCAAGACCACCCTTGTCAACCTGCTGGCCAGGTTCTGGGACACCGATGCCGGAACCGTGACCCTGGGAGGAAGAGACGTCAGGGACTACGACATGGATTCCCTGATGGAAAACTATTCCTTCGTCTTCCAGAACGTCTACCTCTTCCACGACACCATCGCCAATAATATCCGTTTCGGTCAGCCCCAGGCTCCCATGGAGAAGGTGATCGAGGCGGCAAAAAAGGCCTGCTGCCACGACTTTATCCAGGCCCTTCCGGATGGCTATGAGACAGTGATCGGAGAGGGCGGCGCCAGTCTGTCCGGCGGTGAAAAGCAGCGCATTTCCATCGCCAGAGCCATGATGAAGGACGCTCCGGTCATTTTCCTGGACGAGGCTACTGCCAACGTGGACCCCGAAAATGAAAATGACCTCATGCAGGCCATCCAGGCCCTGACGGCCGAAAAGACCGTCATCATGATCGCCCACAGACTCAAGACCGTGGAGCACGCCGACCAGATCCTGGTCGTGGATCACGGCAGGATCGTTCAGCAGGGAACCCATCAGAATCTGATGAAGGAGGAAGGAATCTACCGGAACTTTATCAGCGAGCGCCGCGAAGCGGCAAGCTGGAAGGTGAAGAAAGCGGCGGGCTGAGGAGTCCGCCGGATGAGATAAAAATGAGTCAAGAGGGACGGTTCTGAAAAACTCATTGCACGCAATGAGTTTTTCAGAACCGTCCCCTTTGACTCACAGACCGAACTTTATATGTAATGACAGACCCTAAAGGGACAATTATCATAGAGGTCTGTTAATCATTTAGAAAAAAGGTTTTGCCATGATGATGTCAATGGTATGTGAACATTGCCATTACGGTTTTATTCATATCCTTTCTGTTTGAACCACGCCATCAAAGTTGCTTATTATTTACTGGGAACGGTGCCAAACAATATAAAGATCAGCACGATTCATTCATTTCTTTATCAGGAACTGATTGCTCCGTTTTATTATTTCCTATACCGGAAGCATTTTGAGCAGCTATCGGTTATTGAGCTTCCTAATGATCAAGTATTTAAACGGACTAAATTATCAGAACTTGAAAATGGGAATGTTCTTCATTATACGTTGATACCTGAGAAAGCAAAATGGGTAGCTTATCAAAAAAGCGGAGATACGAAGGCAATAAAAGAACTTCGCAAGAAACTCTTGAATCATTTTGCAGAATATTGTGCGGCAATATTCGTTGATGAAGCTCAGGATATCAATAAAGATATAAAGCATATTCTGGAGGCACTGAATCAGGCGGGAATAAATGTTTTTTTATACGGGGATCCCAAACAAGATGTAAGGCTGCCGTGTAAAAGGAACAGAACAATTCGGGAATTCCAACGATCCGACGGGAAAAACCCAAAAGCAGGAATCGGAAATTTGTATCCCGAAAGAAAATAATACCTCCGCCGCCATCAGACCCGCTGGCATAAGGAGGTACGTTACAAGTCACACCCGCGCCAAACACTTTGCTGTTTGGCGCGGGGCCCGCAGCTGAAGGCCAATCTGGAATGGAAAACGCCCCGTTACTGATCTGGTCACGGTGTGACCAGCAACGGAGGCACACGAGGACAGTCCCCGCGACTTATTTAAAGATTTACAATTAAAAAGATTTTCACTTATAATGAAGTAACTGATAATAAAAATAACTGATACCTGTACGATCAAACAAACATAACGAAGGAGGGTGTTGGCTATGAGAAAGTGTGTGGCGATCATTATTATGATCTGCCTGACCGCGTCGCTTCTTATGAGCTGCGGCGGCTCCGGCGGAGGAGACAAGAACGAGGGCGCGCAGCCTAAGACGGAAGCGCAGCAGCAGACGGACGCAGTGCAGGAGACGGCACAGCAGCAGGAGGGCACGCAGTCTGAGACGGAAGCAACGACCTTAGAAGCCCAGGCGGATCAGCAGCCTGAAAAGCAGTTGACCAGGGAGCTGCCTTCACAGACAGACGGATACCTTATTTTTGTCAAGGACGCCAATACCGATGAGCCCTTGGAAGGCGTCAAGGTTCAGTTCTGCTCGGATTCGCAGTGTATGATGGGCAGGACTGACAATACCGGAGTGGCTGTATTTGACGTGGAACCCGGCAATTACGAGGCGCATATCCTCAAGCAGCCGGAAGGGTATCAAAAGAGCAGCGAGACTGCGAAACTGACAGATGCTGACAAGACAGCTGTCTTTATGCTCCTCAAAGAGGGCGAAGAGCTCAAAGCAGGAGATACAGCGGACAGGGCGGCTGCGGCAGCTGATCAAAGCGAAGCGAAAAGCGGAAATGACGGATACCAAAAGACTGACTCCGAGTGGTCTTTTAACACGACAGGCTTTACCTTTAAGGTTCCGGAAAGGTACAAGGATTACAAAGGCCAGTACCAAGGCGGGGATCGTGGGGAGACCGACTTTAATTCCGATATTTTTGTCACAAATCTGTGCTATCTCCCCAGGACAGACGAGGAAAGAGCAGCTATGACTGCGTACAAGGACGGAATCAGTGACGAAGAGGCGAATTCGGAAGAATTCAGAGACAAAGTCAATGAATACTTCCGATTCAATCTGGCAACGGCTATGATCATTGCTATAAAAGATGGTATGGACTTCGATGCGGCTCTGGATGAGGTCGCCCCTGACAGATCCCTGATCAAGAAGACCGGACAGCTCGGGACAGCAGGCGGCTATACCTATTATTATGTGATCCCCGACTACTCTACGTATGACGATGTACTCAGGGAGGGAATGCCGGAAGATTTGTACGCCGAGTTTCAGGATGCGATGGCGAATGTGGAGGAAGATGTGCTAAACGGCGTGACACCCAAAGGGGCTCACAGGGCTGTCGAAGTCACCCCGATCGGAACGAAGCTGTCATTTGAGACCACGGATCTTGACGGGAATGCGGTTTTTTCCGCCGATCTCTTCGCGGGACACAAAGTGACGATGATCAATCTCTGGGCGACATGGTGTACCTACTGCAAGAGCGAAATGCCGGAGCTGGAAGAGCTCAGCAAGGAGCTGGCGGACAAGGATTGTCAGATCATCGGGATCTGCTGGGATGTGGAAGACGACAATGTCCGGGAAGCGGTCAAGATCCTCGAGGACAGGGGCGTCACCTACACCAATATCAAGGCGACGGATGAAATGAAGAAAACGCTGTTTTCGCCCGGCCTGCCGACCACATACTTCGTTGACAGTGAAGGCAGAGTATTGACCACTCCCATAAGAGGAGTAGATTTTAATAAGTACAATGAGAGACTTGAAGAGGCGCTGAAGGCAGTCGAATAATATCGAAGAAAATGACTTCCGGTGTACCCTCTGTACATTATTTATCTAAATAGATTTATCTAAATAGTTGGTATACTATCTTAAGCTTTTGTCTCTGCTCACTTGTGTCCGGAGACCTGCCAACTAAGAAAGGAGCCTGATACCATGAAAGGAGCGTCCGGATTTTTGTCTGTGCTTCTCGTTCTTGTGCTGATACTTGGCTGTAACGCCTGTGCCTTGGGGAACGTTAATGCGGCAGCAGAAGAGACGACTGCGGAAGAACTCATCATTGGAGCGGACAGCACGACCGAGCTCTTTATACCCTTGACGGAAAAGACCAGTAAAATTCTGGATTTCCCTCTCTCTGAAGAACAGGCTGAACAGGTCAAAAAGGCCGGTGCGGACAAGGTAACCTGGACCCTCCACCGGCTTGCGCCGTACGCAAACCCTGCGGACGGGAATTTCATCCCTCTCCACGGCGAAGAAAAAATGTATCCCAATGAGAAGGAAACGATTGACTTCGCGAAGATCAGTTTCAGTCCGGCGAATGAATATGACCAGGGTTTTTCCATGGAGCGCTTTCAGACTACGCTGGATGGTTCCACACTGAAACTCGACTTTGCCACCACTCCTGTCCAGAACAACGGAAAAGACAGTATTCCCCATGAAAACGGCGGCAGGTTTATGGATATCTGCGGTGAGTTCAGGCTTACCGCCGAACTGGATGGAGTCAACCTGGCTTCTCTTGAGAGCGTCACGATCAAGCCTTACAGCTCTTTCCACAACATGTGGGAGATGTATGATGAGATAGAACGGCTCGCCGAAGAAGGAGACGACGACGGCACTACACCCAAGCCATACGTGGAATACGGCGTAATGGGTAAGTCCCACCTTGGTTATGACATGCCTTACCTCATTGTTGCCCGTGACAGCGCAGCTGTAAAAAAATGGCTGGATCTCTCGGAGAGGGCTGAGGAAACCGGAACTGCGGTGACCGAAGAAATCCGAAACTCCGGGGATGATGACTATCAGGTGCCCGTCCTGTATTCCAATGTCCACGCGAATGAGGTCGCTGCAGGGGACGCGATACTGGAATTTGCCCGGCAGCTGATCGAGGAGCCCTCCATCGAATACACCAGGCTCACCGGCTTCACCGAGGAAGGAAAGGCGAAACTCGAGCAGCAACGGAAGGAAATGGGGCTGCACACTCCAAAGCTCCTTGAGGATAAGTGTAATTATCTGGGGGGCATCTGGACCAATCCAATGATGGATTCCGACGTGGTGGAAGGTTTCGACAGTTTTTACACATCCGAAAAGACTGCCGTTAATGTGGCAGATCTACTGGGTGACGTATTTTTCATCCTCGTGCCGGTGGAGAATGTAGATGGGCGCATGCATTACAACCGCACTTCCGCCAACGGCTATAACCTCAACAGGGACAACAGCTTCCAGGTCACGCCGGAGACACAGAACATACAGCATCTGATCGGCACCTATGACCCTGTCACCTTCCTGGAGCTGCATGGAGTGGTAGACGCTTTTCAGTTAGAGCCCGCCCTTCCGCCCCATCAGCCCAACTATGAGTATGACGTGATCGCCAGAAATCAGATGGCCGGAGCGGAAGCATTCGGTGCGGCAGCAGTGGCCAATAACCCGGCTTACCAGAGTTTTGTAATAGAGATGCGCGACTACATGTACCTGGACGAAAACGATACGCCGTTCTGGTCAGTGGGCGGAAACGATTATCCCACTATCTTTACCCCGGCATATGCCATGCTCCATGGCTGTGTCGGATATACTGCCGAGCTGCCCGCATACTCCGAGACTACCCGACAGGCAGGTACCTACGGGCTTTGGGGACTGGCTGATTACGTGGCCGCCAACAAGGAGAGCTATTTCGCGAATCTTGCGGAAATCTACTCCCGCGGCATAGCTAACAAAAACTCAGATGCCGAGGTTGGCCCCTGGTTTGTGGATGGGCATGATAACATTGGTGCCGAAGCGGAGATCTTCCGTCCTGCTCATACAGGAGAAGGAGAGAACGGACAGTTCTACCCCGAGTGTTACCTGATCCCCCTGGATGCGGAGAACCAGACCAATCTTCAGGCATCCTTTGAAATGATCGAATACCTGACCCGCAACGACGTGAAGGTCAGCATTGCCGGCTCCCCCGTGACCGCGGACGGAAAGACTCTGCCCGCCGGGACCGCCGTGGTTTCCATGTATCAGGCCAAGCGGTCTGTGGCCAACGCTGCTCTTTTCAAGGGAAATCTGATCAAAAGCTGGGAGTCTATTACTGACGGAATCATCGGTGCCTTCAATTATATCCGCGGTTTTGATATGGTCACTTGTGTGAAACCCGCGGAATACAAGGCGATCGCAGGCACTTTGGACCAGACCCTGACCTATGATACACTGCAGCCTTTCATGCAGGAGAACGCTGTATCCCGGTTTACCGGTGAAGAGGGAGGGGATGTGATCATCTCTAACGCCTCTGAGAGCTCCGCCGCAGCCGTCAACTCCCTTCTGGGATCCGGCAAACAGGTCGGCATGATCACCGAGGGCGCGTACAAGGGCGACTTTATCTGCTCCTATGAGGACTGGCAGACAGTTTCTGCCGACCATATCCTCACAGGCACCGGTGTGAAGAATCCGGATTTAACCGTCCGCGTCATCAAAAAGACGCCCACGGTCTACATCAGTGGAACAAAGGAAGCGCTTGCTCCTTCTCCTGAGGGCTACGTGCACACCCCTTTAACTCTTGCCACTAATTACAACAATGAGCGGATCGCAATGGAACGCATGGGGTTTGGTATCACTGAGGACCCCGCCGGGGCTGATGCCGTGGTAGGCGGCGATCCTTTGGACGAGGAGAGCCTTGCCGCTGTGAAAGCCGGAGTTTCTTATGTGGGATATACCTATGAGGCCGTGGAGAGTGTCCAGGCATCCATTCTTCCTGATATTAAGACCGGCTCCGCTGAAGGCGTTGACTGCCTGGGGTATGTCACCTATCCCGAGGAAACGCTAACCAACGCCAGCTACATACTGGACGGGGACGACGTATTCTACTCCGTCGGCGCCGACTACTTTACCGCTCTGCCTGAAGGTGCGAAGATCCTTGTGCAGCGTGACGGCAGCCGTGCTCCTTTGGCAGGTATATTTTATGGTGAAGATGAGAGTACCAAGGCTTACCTGAACGGTATCATGGGATTCTCTTATGAGGGCAAAGACAAAGACGGAAACGATGTGAATATCACTCTCTTTGCCAATAGCATGACTGAACATGGCCATCAGAGAGACGAGTACGCTTTCATCAGCAACGCTCTTTTCGCAAGTTTCCTCACTGAGAACTCTTATGTGATGAATGCCGGGGAGTGATCTTTTGAAAAGCAGCCGGCGCCTGATTTGATATCACTTTATAAAAAAAAATCCGGCCGACGCCGGATTTTTTTTATAATAAGGACTTTTTTACAAGAAAGGATAAGCAAATGAAAAGAGAATTCACAGTATTGTCAGCTGTATTTCTACTGCTTTTAGATAACAGTGGGATGCTCGGCTAAGGAAAAAAATAAGACGCAAGAACCGGCAGCGGATACTGCCAAGGACGATACAGAGAATGTGATCGCAGACAATCAGGATGCTGGTCTGGTGAGAAGCATGTTTTGAAAAAGTGATTCACTGATGCAGCGTAAGAATAATGGTGAGAGCACCTGCCGGCAATGAGGTGAGGCGGCAGGTGCTTTTTTTCTGTTTATTGCTGAAATCCCGTATGATTGACAACATTTATTTCACTAAGATATACTTTTTAATAGTTAATTGGGAAAGAAGCTTTCAGGCTTTTCACAGTCTTGATAAGGAGCTGAGATATGTCAAAAAACAAGATATTTTTGATCGCTCAAGCGCTGCTGTGCATTCTGGTCGCAGCAGTGCTGGCTGTACTCACGGTGCGGACTTTTATTGAAGGAAGTGCATGGCAGGCCGCCGGGCATCCTTCCGACTGGATCTATACCAGAGAGAAAGCGGGACATGCTCTTTTGATACTCCTTCCTTTGATCTGCGCATCTGCGGTTATGACAGTAATAGGCCTGGTGAAGAATATAAAGGATGAGGAGGCGGAAAAGCCGGTGCAGGACGCAGAGCTTGCCAGAAACCTCATCTGTGCCCGCGTATTAGAGCCCTCGGAAGAGATGGCCAAGGAGAGAGCATTACAGAAAAAGCTGCAGATCGCCGGCTGGGCGGCCTTCTTCCTCTGCATGATCCCGATCCTGATCTATGTGACAAATGGCGCGCACTTTGCACAGACCGACCCGGAAGGTCTGGACCAAAGCCTGATCTCACTGGTCCGCTTTACGGCTCCCTGGGCGATCGCCGGTCTGGCATGTCTGACCGCTTCGACTGTTCTGCAGGGAAAGAGTATGCAGCGCGAGTCAGAAGCTGCACAGGCCAGAGTCAAAACAGAGAAAGAGGCAGGTGTCGCCAAAGATCCGGAGACAGTCAGGGCAGACGGGAGAATTTATAATACAGCACCCGAGACGGCAAAGAGAAGGGTCCTTCTGCGGCGCATCCTGATGGCCGCCGCGATCGTGTTTATTGTCATGGGAGTCTTTAACGGCAGCATGAAAGATGTCCTCGTCAAAGCAATCAGAATATGTACGGAGTGTGTCGGCCTTGGATAACAGGGACATGGTTCGAAAAACTCCGTCCCTCCAAAAGGAAACTGATACAGCTTTACAGCGCGCTCTTATATAACGCGCACCTTAGGGGATTTATCGACGGAGAGATCTATCAGGGCAAAGTAAAAGCTGTCTGCGTCCCGGGCTTTAACTGTTATTCCTGCCCGGGTGCAGTAGGGGCATGTCCCCTGGGATCCATCCAGAATGCGCTCGCCTACTCCGGTCACCGCGCCGGCTGGTATGTGCTGGGCATCATTATGATCTTCGGGCTCTCCCTCGGAAGGACCATCTGCGGCTGGCTCTGTCCGCTGGGACTGATCCAGGAGCTCCTCCATAAGATCCCGACCCCCAAGATTAAAAAGAGCCGCGTCACAAGGGCACTTTCCTATCTCAAATATGTGATCCTGGCGGTGTTTGCCGTCGCGATCCCCATGTGGTACGGGATCAGTCACGACCTGGCAGTGCCGGGCTTCTGCAAATACATCTGTCCGGCAGGCACCTTCGAAGGAGCTATCGGCCTTTTGTCGAATCCGGGCAACGAAAGCTATTTTTCCATGCTGAAGATCCTGTTCACGCGCAAATTTGTGATCATGCTGATCATCGGCCTTTCATGTGTTTTCTGCTACCGCTCTTTCTGCCGTTTTATCTGCCCTCTGGGCGCCATTTACGGCATGTTCAACAAGCTGGCGCTGATCAGCGTTAAGGTCGATGAGAACCGCTGCAATTCCTGCGGCGCCTGCGTCCGCAATTGTCAGATGGATGTCCGCCACGTGGGCGACCACGAGTGTATCAACTGCGCGAGATGCATGTCCTCCTGCAGTCAGAACGCTCTGTCCCTGAAGTGCGGCACGCACACGATCATCGCACCCGCCTGCGGATGTGCCGACGACAAGCCTGATTCTGC
>ONXK01000240.1 GCA_900321785.1 uncultured Lachnospiraceae bacterium
CCGCAGTACTTCATCCGCACAGGCCGCCGCCTCTTTGAGAAGATCCGCATCTTCATAGAGATCGGCAAGTGTGAACTGGGGCATTCCGCTCTGCCTCACCCCGAAGAGATCTCCGGGGCCGCGGGCTTTCAGATCCTGTTCCGCAATGGAAAAGCCGTTGGAATTCTCTTCCAGAACAGCAAGCCGCTCGGGCTTGTCCTTTCCGCTGTACAAAAAGATGCAGTAGGACTGCTCTTTTCCCCGTCCCACACGTCCTCGCAGCTGATGCAGCTGGGAGAGGCCGAAACGCTCTGCGTTTTCGATCAGAATGACCGTCGCATTTGGAACATTGATCCCGACTTCTATGACTGTAGTCGATACCAGGATATCCGTTTTTCCGGCGGAAAAGGTATCCATGACCCGGGTCTTTTCCTCCGGCCGCATCCGTCCTGTCATCGAATCGATCCGCAGTCCGGGCGGCAGAACGGCACGGAGTGTCCGTGTAGTCTGCCACATTTTCAATTTCATCCATCTCACCCTCTTCCACCGCGGGGCAGATGACATAGCACTGCCTGCCTTTTTTGATCTCCGAGAGGATAAAACGGTAGGCGCGTCCCCTCTGTGTATCCTGCATGGCCAGGCTTTTGACCGGCTGCCTTCCGGGGGGCAGAAGGCGCAGAGAGGAAACCTGCAGTTCTCCGTAGAGTATGATCGCAAGGGTGCGGGGAATGGGAGTGGCGCTCATGACGAGGACAGGTACATTGTCGCCCTTTTCCGCAAGCCCTGTCCGCTGCCTTACGCCGAACCGGTGCTGCTCATCTGTGATGACGAGGCCGAGGTCGTGAAAGGCGACCGCCTCCTGGAAGAGGGCATGGGTTCCGATGACCACATCCGCACTGCCATCCGCGACAGCCTGCAGAGCTTCCTTTCGGGCCCGTCCCTTGACGGAACCCGTCAGCAGCACCGCGCGGACAGGAAGGCCGCTCTTTTCCATATATTCCGCAAATCCGTCCATATGCTGCCGCGCCAGTACTTCCGTGGGAGCCATGAGAGCGCCCTGCCGGCCGTTTTCCGCACACAGGACCAGTGCCAGGAAAGCCAGAATCGTCTTGCCGGAACCGACGTCTCCCTGCAGGAGCCTGTTCATCAGCCAGGGGCCCGTGAGGTCTGTGCGGATCTCCTCCCAGGCCGTCATCTGCTCCTGTGTGAGGGTAAAAGGCAGACTCTCCAGAAGCCTGTCCGGCCATCCGGATTTTCCGGGGACCTGTGTGCGGCTGCCCCCCATATCTCCATTGCATGCGGTTTTGAAGAAGCTGACGGATCTGCCGTCCTCCTCCCGGCAGTTTTCCCGCATGGGCCTTGGATTTAAGCGTTTCCCCTCTTCGTTTTTCTGTCTTCTCACGCCAACGATAAACAGAAAAAACTCATCGAAGATCAGCCTCCGCCGGGCGGCCTGCAGTTTCTCCCTGTCCGGCGGGAAATGAATGGTCCTGACCGCTTCTCTCTGCCCGATCAGACCGTATTTTTCACGCATGCGGTCCGGAATATCGTCCCGGATGCCTTCCGTCTCTTCGATGGCGGTTTGAAGAAATTTCCGCATACGGCTGTCGCCGATCCCTTTGATCTGGCGATAGCGGGGCTGCAGGGTCCCCAGGATCCCGGTGTAACGGGCAATAGTAAAGAATCGGGGCTGTTCCATATACAGGCTTCCGTTCCCGGCCTGACGGAGCATGCCGCGAAATACAAAAGTCGTGCCGGCAGCCAGAGTCTGCCGGACATAGGGCATGTTAAAAAATGTCAGCCGGACCTTTCCCGTGCCGTCCGCCCCCTCAAAATGAGAGATCACGCGGGCACCTTTGCGGAAAACCGAACCGGATCCGATCATGGTGAGCCGCAGGGTGCACAGACTCCCCGGATCTGATTTTGCAATGGTCTCCGGCTCCGCAAAATACTCATATTCCGCAGGATAAAAGCATAGCAGATCCCCCACTGTCAGGATCTCTTTTTTTGCCAGAAGCTCTGCAGCCTTGGGCCCAAGGCCTTTCAATTTCTGCACCGGTGTATCGAGTCGCATCTTTTTCCCCTGTAGACATCAATACCGGCCCATAAGGCCGGTATTGAAACAATCATTTCTGCTTTAAACGAATCCGTTCTTTGCGCATCCGGATGCGGGCTTGCCCTTAAGGGCAGCGTCTTCCGCTCCGTATCATTCTGCCGAAAGGATGTAGGAGTAGATCGGCTGGCCGCCGTACTGCAGTTCGACATCACAGGAGTCAAACCTGGCAAGAACGCTCTCGCGGAACTTCTCCGCCTCTTCTTCTTTGACATCCTCTCCGTAATAGACACTGATGATCTCGGTCTCTTCTCCTACCATCTTCTCGAGAGCGGCCAGTGCCGTCTCGTCGCGGTCCTTTCCGACTGCAAGAATTCCGGAATCACCGATTCCCATCATGTCGTCCTTGTGGATCTCCACATCGTCGAGAACAGTGTCCCTGACGGCATAGGTGACTTCCGCACTCTTGACGGTCTCGATGCCGGCGAGCATATTCTCGCGGTTCTCTTCCTCGCCGAGATCGGGCGCATAATTAATGACTGCTGTAATGCCCTGGGGAATCGTGGTCGTGGGAATCACAATGACCTTCTTGTCCTTGGAGAGCTCGGCAGCCTGCTTTGCAGCCATGACGATGTTCTTGTTGTTGGGAAGAACGTAGATCGTATCGGCGTTGACTTTACCGACAGCACACAGAATATCATCCGTGCTGGGGTTCATGGTCTGGCCGCCGGAGATCACATAGTCGACACCCAGGCCGCGGAAGATCTCCTCAATGCCCGATCCGACAGAGACAGTGATGAAACCGACGTCCTTGTGGGGCATCTCAGGCTCAACTTCCGCAGGGGATGTTTCCACAGCGGCTGCGGAATCTGCATTGTCCGCCTCGGAAGCCGCCTGGGCCGAACCGGCCTTCTCAAGCTTCATATTCTCGACGACCAGGCTCTTGAGCTGGCCGTACTGAATACCCTTCTGGATCGCAAGTCCGGGATCATTGGTATGGAGCCCTACGACGACCTTCCCGCCGTCCTGCTCGCAGATCACGGAATCACCCAGGGAATCCAGATATTTGCGAAGACTCTTTGCAGCCGCCTTGTTGAAATCCTTGTCCAGGACGATGGTGAAGGCAGTGCTGTAAAGATACTTCAACTCGGGTTCTGCAGGCTCCGCGGGAGCCTCTGCAGCGGCTTTTTCTGCGGGCTGTTCTGCCACAGCAGCAATCTCCTTGCCCAGGTATCCGTCATAGCAGCCCTTGAGGAACTGGATCAGTCCCTGTCCGCCGCTGTCGACAACGCCTGCCTGTTTGAGAACGGGCAGAAGGTCCGGTGTCTTGGCCAGGACTTCATCACCGTACTTGATCACCTCGGGAATAAAGGTATCGAAATCTTCAACGCCCTGGTCCGCCAGTTCTTTTGCCTTGTCGGAAATGCCGCGTGCTACGGTCAGGATCGTACCTTCCTTGGGCTTCATGACAGCCTTGTAGGCAGTTTCCACCGCTCTGACAAAGGCGTCAGACATCAGCGGAACAGTGATCTCGTTCTCATCGCGGACAACCTTGCCGAATCCACGCAGAAGCTGGGAAAGGATAACGCCCGAATTGCCGCGCGCGCCGCGCAGGGATCCCGATGAGATCGCCTTGCACACATCGCGCATGGAACGTGCATTCTGATCCAGATTCTCGACTTCCGCAACAGCCGACTTGATCGTAAGTGTCATATTGGTGCCGGTATCTCCGTCAGGAACGGGAAATACATTCAGTTCATTGATCCATTCCTTCCCCGCCTCGAGATTGGCCGCACCCGCAAGAAACAGGTCAACCAGGCGTGCTGCGTCAATTGACCGGTTGTTTTCCGTCTGCTTGTTATCATTCATGCTCACCGCATACTCCTCCTGCTAATTCTTGATCAAACTACTGCCGACCATTCAAGATCAGTCGATCAGTCTGACACCTTCCACGTAGATATTGATCTTCTCGATCTCAAGACCTGTAAACTCTTCCACTTTGTAGCGTACGCTCTCGATCAGGTTATCCGCTACGGTTCTGATGTTTACGCCATAGGAGACAATCACGTGAAAGTCGATCACCAGCCGGTTCTTGGGGGTGAGCGTAACGTCAATGCCCTTCGTCATGGTGTCTTTCTTGAGCAGATTGACGATTCCTTCCTTCATATTCACGCCGGCCATGCCGACGATTCCGAAGCACTCATTGGCAACGCTGCCTGCATACTGCGCAATAACTTCATTATCAATAGAAATATTGCCCATATGCGTATTCATATAAGAAGACTTCATATTCAGGTTGTTCTCCTTTCATTACCGCTGATGCGGTTTATTCGCAAAAATCAAATGGCCGGCAGTAAACTGCTCTGCCAAAAGACGCTTTGTTACAGCTCCGGCCCGCCTCAAACACAAGACGTTTTTCGCACAATTTACGCGAAAGCCCGAGTATAACGACGTTTACGCATCCCGTTCATCATGTTATGCACGGTAATCTCCGGACCAGTAAGCAGGTCCTCCTGCAGACTGCCCGGGCATAAATCGACAGATAAATTATAACTGAATAACAAGAAAAAGGAAATATCAATTCGAAAGCTTTTAAAAATATGTTACGTCACACCCTGACCAGGGTGTGACGGTAACGTTGCGTCCGGCGATTCCAATTTCGCTTCGCGAAACGCCGAACGCCGTAAAACTCCGGTTTTTGAGCGCAAAAATATTCAAAACCCGCCCGCCGGCGTCACTTTGCGGCGGCACTTTGCGCCCTCACGAGATGCATGAAGCAGGGATATTGTTACAATTCAAAAAGTCAAAATATTTTACTTGCAATCGACATTTGTTTTTGATAATATACTAATGTTGTTTTTCCGAACTTGTAACTATTCGGCACGATAGCGAATACGCGTCCATGATCGATGCCCACGATCAGGGGATGTCTGCGGCAGCTCTCTCAATCAGCCGCAATATGATCCGCGATCGTTGGGGTGTTGAATAATTACCTGAATTTAAAAGGGTTAGGAGGTGTTAAGATGGCCAAGTGCGATATCTGCGGCAGAGGCGCTTTCTTTGGAAATCAGGTCAGCCATTCACATAGAAGATCTAATAAAGTCTGGCACGCGAACGTTCAGAGAATTGCTGTAAAGACTGCCGGCGGCAGCAAGAAGATTCATGTCTGCACCAGATGCATGCGTTCCGGTAAGGTCGAGCGTGCATAATGCATTCTGAAAAGGTTTTATAATACTGCGGCGGTGTGCCCCGAATCACACCGGACTGCCCTGTTGATAAAACCTGAAATGCCTGTTTATTTGTAAAATCAACAGCTCCGAAGGAGAATTCCTTCGGAGCTGTTTTTCTTCATCAGGCAAGACCCGCAGGCGGGTCTCACTCTTACAGTTACTTTTCCTGA
>ONXK01000019.1 GCA_900321785.1 uncultured Lachnospiraceae bacterium
GTGAGGCAGAGCGGAATGCCCCAGTTCACACTTGCCGATCTCTATGAAGATGCGGATCTTCTCAAAGAGGCGGCGGCCTGTGCGGATGAAGTACTGCGGGAGGATCCCGGCTGGCGGGGTGCACAGGAAAGGACCGTTGATTACACGACGATTTGATGCGGGACCGGATCGCAGGAAGGTCTGTGACAGTGTCCCCCTGCAATTGAACTGCCTTTATCCGGGCTGTCTGGATTGGGGCTTTCTGCATTTTGCCTGTCTGATTTTATGCAATGATGGTTTTTATGATGGTTGACTTTCAGATACGCAAAAGATATTATGTAAGCTGACTGACCCCTGTGCGGGGCAGTTTTTAAAAAAGGTTTTGTAAAAAAAGGACTGTACGTCAGACAGTACGGACGAGCAGGAGGAAACAATATGCCCAGAGTTGCTGTAATCACAGATTCCAACAGCGGTATTACCCAGATGGACGCAAAAAACATGGGAATCGATGTAGTGCCCATGCCGTTCACGATCGATGATAAGACCTACTATGAAGATATCAATCTGACCAGGGAAGAGTTTTTCCAGATGATGGGCGACGATAAGGAAATCCTTACCAGCCAGCCGTCTCCCGCCGATCTGACGAATCTGTGGGACAAGGCGCTCGAGAAGAACGATCAGGTCGTATATATTCCCATGAGCAGCGGTCTTTCCAGCTCCTGTCAGAATGCCCGCATGCTGGCAAATGACTATAATGGCAGAGTGTTTGTCGTCAACAATCAGCGGATCTCCGTCACGCAGAAGCGGTCCGTTGAGGATGCGCTGGCCTTTGCCGCCAACGGTATGGATGCGGCCAGGATCCGCGAGATCCTTGAGAAGGAACGCTTTGACGCCAGTATCTATATCATGCTGGATACCCTTAAATATCTGAAAAAGGGCGGACGCGTCACACCGGCAGCTGCCGCCATCGGCACACTGCTCAGGATCAAGCCCGTCCTGCAGATCAAGGGTGAGCGTCTGGATGCTTTTTCCAAAGCGCGTACGCTGAACCAGGGCAAGCAGATCATGATCAATGCGATCCATCATGACATTGATACGCAGTTTGACGGTTTTGACAAGGGCAATGTCTGGCTGTATGCCGTCCATGCCCAGGTCCCGGAGGCCTTCTCTGTTTTCAAAAAGGAGGTGCAGGATGCTTTCCCGCATATTCCCGAAGAGGACGGACAGCTCTCTTTGAGCGTCTGCTGCCATATCGGCCCCGGCGCCCTGGCAATGGCCTGTGTACACAAGAGCGACAAGCTGTGATCTGCAGCTTTACGAGAAAGGTTCCCTTTTACCGATTTTTGACCTCAACATCAAAAACTGAGTTGGCCGACAAACGGGCACATTGCTGCCTGATGCGGGCATCGGAAAAATACATGAAATGATGAAAATGCGGGCTTACCTCTTTGATGAGCCCGCATTTATCAGGAGACAATACAGTATATGGCAAATCATAAAGAACAATACGGGGCCGATAGCATCAGGGTGCTGGAAGGCCTTGAAGCTGTGCGCACAAGGCCGGGCATGTATATCGGCAGTGTGTCTACGCGCGGCCTCAATCACCTGATCTACGAGATCGTTGACAACTCTGTCGATGAGCATCTGGCGGGATATTGCGATACGATCACGGTGGTGCTGGAGGCGGACGGATCCTGTACGGTGGAAGACAACGGGCGCGGCATCCCGATCGGAATGCATGAAAAAGGCGTCAGCGCCGAGCGGGTGGTCTTTACCACACTTCATGCAGGAGGAAAATTTGACAACAATGCCTATAAGACGAGCGGCGGACTGCACGGTGTAGGATCCAGCGTCGTCAATGCCCTCTCTGAAAGAATGACTGTAACGGTCACACGAGACGGCTGTGTCTACCGGGACAAATATTCCAGGGGCGAGCCCAGACAGGAACTCAAGGACGGACTGCTGCCCGTGATCGGAAAGGCGCAGGGGAGCGGTACTAAGATCAACTTCCTGCCGGATCCCGAGATTTTTGAAAAGACCCGTTTTAAAGAGGAGGATGTCAAGAGCCGCCTCCACGAGACGGCCTATCTGAATCCCGGCCTCACTATTATTTACAGAGATCTTCGCGGGGAAGAGCCGGAGGAGATCATTTATCACGAGCCGGATGGGATCGCCGGCTTTATTCGTGCACTCAACCGCAAAAAGGAAGCAGTCACGGATATCATCAGCTTCAGCGGTTCCTCGGAGGGGATCCAGATCGAGGTTGCTCTGCAGTATGTCAATGAATTCCACGAAAATGTGCTGGGATTCTGCAACAATATCTACAATGCAGAGGGCGGCACACATCTGACCGGCTTTAAGACGGCCTTTACACAGGTCATTAATACCTATGCCAGGAGTCTGGGAATCCTCAAGGACAAGGACGCAAACTTCACCGGGGCGGATATCCGCAACGGCATGACAGCGGTTATTTCCATCAAGCATCCCGCTCCCAGGTTTGAGGGACAGACCAAGACCAAGCTCGACAACCAGGACGCCGCCAAGGCGGTTGCCCAGGTGGCGGGTGAGGAGATCGTGCACTTTTTTGACCGCAATCTTGAAACCCTCAAGTCCGTGATCGGCTGTGCCGAAAAAGCCGCTAAGATCCGCAAAGCGGAAGAGAAGGCCAAGACCAACATGCTCACCAAGCAGAAATTCTCCTTTGATTCCAACGGCAAGCTTGCCAACTGCACGAGCAAAGATCCCTCCAAATGTGAGATCTTTATCGTCGAGGGAGATTCGGCCGGCGGCAGTGCCAAGATGGCCCGCGACCGTATGTTTCAGGCCATCCTGCCCATCCGCGGCAAAATCCTGAACGTGGAAAAGGCCAGCATTGACAAGATCCTTGCCAATGCCGAGATCAAGACCATGATCAATGCCTTCGGCTGCGGTTTTTCCGAGGGATACGGCAATGATTTTGATATCACAAAGCTCCGCTACGATAAGATCGTCATCATGGCGGATGCCGACGTGGACGGAGCCCATATTTCGACCCTGCTCCTGACCCTGTTTTACCGCTTTATGCCCGAGTTGATCTATGAGGGGCATGTGTATATTGCCATGCCCCCTCTCTACAAGGTCGTGCCAAAGCGGGGAGAAGGAGAGTATCTGTACGATGATTATGCCCTGGCCCGGTATCGCAGGACACACAAGTCCGACTTTACCCTGCAGCGCTATAAGGGACTGGGAGAGATGGATGCGGAACAGCTCTGGGAGACGACTCTGGATCCCGCGCGCAGAAGGATGAAACAGGTCCGGATCGAGGATGCCATCCAGGCTTCTGACATGACTGAGCTCCTTATGGGATCGGATGTCCCTCCGCGCAGAAATTTTATTTATGAACATGCTTCCGATGCGGAACTGGATGTCTGACCCGGAGGAAATGTCTGACCCGGAAGTGATATCTGACCTGAAAGAGAATGTAGACGGGAAAAGACGACTTCGTAAACATCGGGTCTTTGAATAAGAGCAGAATATAGAAGAGAATGAGCAGAAAAAAGAAAGATACTGCGGCTCCCGGCAGCGACCGCGACCGCATTTTTGATAATCCCGGCGGCGGTGATTCCGGCGGCGGAGAACAGATCATCAGCACCGAGTATTCGGAGCTTATGCAGAAGGCATATATCGATTACGCAATGAGCGTCATTGTTTCCCGTGCACTGCCGGATGTCCGCGACGGCTTAAAACCCGTGCAGCGCCGCACGCTCTATGATATGTATGAGCTGGGAATCCGTTCGGACCGGCCATACAGAAAGAGTGCCCGTATTGTCGGCGATACCATGGGTAAATACCATCCCCACGGAGACAGTTCGATCTATGACGCATTGGTTGTCATGGCTCAGGAGTTCAAAAAAGGACTTCCCCTGATCGACGGCCACGGCAATTTCGGAAATATCGAGGGCGACGGCGCGGCTGCCATGCGCTATACCGAAGCCCGCCTGGAGAAGATCACGGAAGAGGCATTTCTGGCCGATCTGGACAAGGATGTGGCGGATTTCGGGCCCAACTTTGACGAGACAGAGAAGGAGCCGGTGGTCCTTCCGGTTCGTATCCCCAATTTCCTGGTCAACGGTTCCGAGGGTATCGCGGTCGGTATGGCGACCAGTACTCCGCCTCACAATCTGGCAGAGGTCATTGATGCCGAGCTGGCGCTGCTGGACAACCCCGAGATCACGACTGAGGCGCTGATGCGCATTCTGCCGGGACCGGATTTTCCGACCGGCGGCATTATCATCAACCGGGATGACCTGCTCCAGATCTACGAGACAGGGCAGGGCAAGATCCGTATCCGGGGCAAAGTGGAGATCGAAAAAGGAAAGAGCGGACATATCAATCTGGTGATCACCGAGATCCCCTATACAATGGTGGGTGCGGGCATCGGGAAATTCCTTTCCGATGTTGCGTCTCTTGCGGAAAACAAGGTGACAAACGATGTTATTGACATCACCAACCAGTCTTCCAAGGAGGGCATCCGCATTGTCATCGAGCTCCGCAAGGATACAGATGTAGAGAACTTCAAAAACCTGCTCTACAAAAAGACCCGCCTGGAGGACACCTTCGGCGTCAATATGCTGGGTATCCTTGACGGACGTCCCGAGACCATGGGCCTGAGGGCTGTTCTGGAGGCAAGTGCCGATTTCCAGTATGAGATCGCAGGCAGGAAATATACCACCCTTCTCGAAAAGGAGCAGAAAAAGCGGGAGATCCAGGAAGGCCTGATCCAGGCCTGCAATGTCATCGACCTGATCATCGAGATCCTCCGGGGGTCCCGTGACCGCGCAATGGCAAAGCGCTGCCTTGTCTCCGGAGAGACAGAAGGCATCCGTTTCCGCTCCGACATGTCCAGGGAGATGGCGTCCCAGCTTCACTTCACCGAAGTCCAGGCGGACGCGATCCTCGATATGCGGCTCTACCGCCTGATCGGTCTGGAGATCGAAGCCCTGATGAAAGAGCACGAGGAGACGGTCGCCAATATTTATAAATACGAGGATATCCTGGAGAACAGGAGCGCCATGACTAAGGTCATCCGCGCTGAACTTCTCTCCTTTAAAAAGAAATACGGCCAGCCCCGTAAAACAGAGATCATCCAGGGGAAGGAGGCCGTCTATGCGGCACCTGCCGAAGATACAGACCGTGAGCTGTTCTTCGTGATGGACCGCTTCGGCTATGCCAAGACCATGGAGCCGGGAATCTTTTCCAGAAATGAGGCGGCAGTCCGGGAGAACAGCCGGTTCTGCTTCCCCTGCAGGAGCGGCGGCCGGATCTGTCTCTTTACAAGAGAGGGACAGCTCTACACACTCAAGACAGCAGACCTTCCCGCCGGTAAAATGCGGGACAAGGGTGTGCCTGTCGACAATGTCAGCAATTACGATTCTGCAAGAGAAGAGATCGTTTACGCAGCCTCCCAGGAGGCGCTCCGCCTGGACAAGGTGGTCTTTGTGACCGGGAGCGGCATGGTCAAAGCCGTTCCCGGCACTGAATTTGACGTCATCAAAAAGACGGTCGCGGCGACAAAACTCACACCGGATGACAGAGTGGTATTTGTATCCGGGCTGGGAGACGCGCTCTCCCTTGTCCTGCAGACCCGCGGGGGCATGTTCCTGCGCTTTGCAGTGGAGGATATTCCGGAACAGAAGAAAAATGCGATCGGCAGCCGCGGCATCAGGCTTTCGGGAGACGATACTGTCGAGAACGCATGGCTCCTGTCGCAGGGAGATAAAACAGTCATAAAAGTACATGATACGGAGATCGACATCACAAGACTGCGGATTTCCAAACGGGACGGAAAGGGCACAAAGCGATTCTGACATCCTGACCCGACAAGTCCTGAAAAATGTACAATCTTCCCGGAAAAAGTGTAAAAATACATCGACTTTCACGAAAAGGCTGTTTAGAATAATACAGTAAGCTGTGACTTATTTTATTTTTCATCGCGTAAGACTCGCGAGCGAGTCTTGAATATGACACGGCCCGCGCAATGGCCTTTTGGGTCATGCGTCGGATGCGGGCCTGTATGGGGCGGATGGCGGCGGTGCCGTCACTACCCAGTTTTGAAAGGAATATTTATTATGAGAGTGATTGCAGGAAGCGCGCGGAGACTCCTGCTTACGGCACCGCCCGGACTTGAGACGCGCCCTACCCAGGATAAGATCAAAGAGACACTCTTTAATATCCTGCAGATGCAGGTTCCCGGGTCCGTTTTCCTGGATATCTGCGCAGGAAGCGGCGGAATCGGCATTGAGGCGATCAGCCGCGGTGCCAGGAGAGCATATTTTGTAGAGAACGGCAGGGCTGCCATTTCCTGTATCCAGCAGAATCTTCACAAGACCGGATTCGAGGACAAGGCAGTGATCCTGCGTCAGGATGCTGTCGCCGCCTTAAGGCAGGTGCATGAAAAGGAAGTGGACCTGGTCTATCTGGACCCGCCCTATCGTTCAGACCTGCCCAGGAGGATCCTGACAGCGCTGGACGGACAGTCCTATATCACACAAGATACCTGCATTGTCGTGGAAACAGACTATGACAGTGATTTTTCCTTCCTGGAGGAGACGGGACTGGAAATCTATCGTGAAAAGAATTACCGCGGCAACCGCCACCTCTTCATCCGCAGAAGGACGCAGGAATGATACTTCATCGCTTCTGCCTCTGTGAAAAGTTTCATGGTCACACCCCGGTCAGGGTATGGACAGAAACGAAAAATTTTGTCGATTTAAGGTTTTTCGATCCTGAGGTTTATGCGGCTGTTACAAGAAAGGAATGCAGACCATATCATGAAATCAGCGATTTATCCCGGTAGTTTTGACCCTGTTACACTCGGCCACATCGATATTATCGAACGTGCCTCCTCAATGTTTGACGAGGTGACAGTATGTATCCTGGAAAACAAGGCTAAAACTCCGTTGTTTTCTGTTGACGAACGTGTTAGAATGTTGCAGAAAGTATGTGAAAATATACCGAATGTCCGGGTTGATTCCTATTACGGACTGATGGTCGATTATGCAAAAGAGATTGGAGCGCATATTTCCATCAGGGGCGTGAGAGCGGTTTCGGACTTCGAATATGAACTTCAGCTTGCACAGACCAACAGAATGCTTTCAAACGGGGATCTTGATACGGTTTTCCTGACGACCTCCGCGAAGTATTCCTATCTGAATTCCTCGGGTGTCAAGGAAATTGCTGCCTTCGGCGGAGATATTTCCAGATGTGTGACTCCCTACGTAGAGAATCTGATCTGGGAGAAACTCCGCGACAGAAAGAGCGAAAAATAATGCCGATGCAATATTTTTCACTCCAGAGGTTTGTGCCGCGGAACGGCCAAACCTTCGCTGACCGCATCGGAGAAACCTCTTCCGGGCTTTCTCCCCGTGTGTCTCAGCGCAGGAGTGCTTCGACATGTCGGAAAGAGGAGAATCGGTAACGGCCCGTATTGCGTAAGTTTTGAATGAATGGGAACGGTTACGGGTGATAGAGAAAAACAGGTTAGGAGAGAGAAAACATGAGCAGTAAGATTGAACAGCAGATTGATCAGATCGAAGATTATATTGACAGCTGCCGGTATCAGAAGTTTTCCAAGTCGAACATCATCGTCGACAAGGATGAGCTGGACGGCCTTCTCGAAGAGCTGCGTGCCAGAACTCCTGAGGAGATCAAGCACTATCAGAGAATTATCAACAACAAAGAAGCCATTCTCGAGGACGCAAGACGTAAAGCGGATGAGCTGATCAACGAAGCGACCATCCATACAAACGAGCTCGTCAGTGAACATGAGATCATGCAGCAGGCATATGCCCAGGCGGACCAGATCGTTCGTCTTGCCCAGCAGCAGGCCGAAGAGATCGTTGACCGCGCTGTTGTCGAAGCCAATGCCTACAGATCTTCCGCTTCTCAGTATATGGATGACATGCTGGGACAGCTTGAGGACAATACCACTCAGTCTCTCGAGAGCCTGACCGCGATTTTTGCGAATTTCCACAACAGCCTCAGCGGCTATATTGATACGATCCGTGAGAACCGCACTGAGCTCCTGCCTCAGAATGAAGAGATTCTGGCCGCTCAGGATAATGCAGAGGAATATGCGGAAGCCCCGGAGGAATAAGACTCCGGTGCCGGCGGTTTTCTCCTGCATTGAAAATTCATCAGAAAAAGCCCGGACTTGCTGTTTGGCACGGCACCGGGCTTTTCTTTCGTGTTCAAGACTCGCTCTCGAGTCTTGAACACGAAAGAAGTCACGGCTATTGCGCGATGAAGAATAAAAAGGCTCTGTTTACAGGCATTAGACCAAAAACTGCCCGGCGGCAGAGGGTGGGATCCGCCTGACGGCATTCCCCTGATGTCAGTCACGGGAGGAAGAAAATAAAAATGAAAAAAGGCTCCTTTGGATATCTGAAGAAGGCCGGAAAGCTTTCACTGATCAAGTCCGCCCTGATGCTGGCGGCGATCCTGATCGTCTTTTTTGCGGCGCTTCATCATTTTCAAACCAATAAAAATGTCTTTTCGATCCTGTGTGCGGTCAGCGCGATCCCGACCGGCCGCAGCGTCGTGGAGACCATTATGTTTCTGCGTGCAAAGAGTGCTTCCGGGAAAGTGCGGGAAGCGGTTGAAGGCCTTAAAGGGCTGCCTGCAGGGGCTTCCGGATACGACCTGTACCTTACCGCCTATGAACGCTCCTATTCTCTTTCCCACGCGGCTGTCCTTGACGGTACTGTAGTCGGCCTGACAGAGGATGAGAAGACGGACTGCAGCCTCTGCCGCCGGCACCTTCTGGATATGCTCAAGAAAGATAACCATCCCGGATATGATGTGCATATCTACAGGGATCTGGATAAGTATATGGAGGAACTGAACAGGCTCTGTGCTTCGGCTGACCGGGAGGAGAATCCTGATTATATCAGGGAGGACCGGGAAGTCATGCAGATGATCCTGGGGATCTCCATTTAGGCGGAACAGGAAGAGTGCGTCGAAGCACCGCAAACCTCCGCAGATCCCATCGGAGAAACCCGTTCCGGGCTTTCTCCACGGGTGTCTCAGCGCAGGAGCGCTTCGACATGTTTGAGAGGGTGGTCATGCAGGAAATACTGGTTCGTCAGGAGGAGAGCGGGCAGCGGCTGGACAAATATCTCCGCAGGAGACTGCCTCTTGCGCCCTCTTCCTTTATATATAAGATGCTTCGCAAAAAGAATATCACACTGCGGGGCAAAAAAGCCGACGGAAGTGAAAAGGTGGAGACGGGAGACAGTATCAAGCTCTTTCTGTCGGACGAAACCATTGCCGGTTTTTGCCCAAAGCAGGATGATGCAGCGGCAGAGCGGGAGGCGCAGGAGATCGACAAGGCCTACAGAAAGCTCCAGCCTCTGCTGGGACCCTCGCCTGTACTGTATGAAGACGAGCATATCCTGCTGGTGCGAAAGCCGTCCGGTGTGCTCTCCCAGAAGGCGGATGCCGGTGATCTGTCCATGAATGAATGGCTGCGCGGATATCTTTCCCGCAAGGAAAACGGAAAGAAGGAAGGCCGGCCGTCTGCTCCGGGACAGGAAAACACAATCTTTCGCCCTTCTGTATGCAATCGTCTCGACCGCAACACAGGCGGCATTCTCTTGTGCGCCAAAAGTCTGCCCGGGAGCAGGGCTCTCTCCGAGGTGATCCGCGACAGGGTGATCCGCAAGACCTATACGATGGTCGTCCACGGACAGATCCATAGTTCCGGCGTGATCGATGCTGACCTCATCAAGGACCGTGAGGAGAACCAGGTGCGCATCGCGGACGGAACCTGTACAGAAGACGGGAGACGCCGCGCGGTGACAATCTACCGGCCGGTAAAGACGGGGACAAGGGCAACGGTCGTGGAGGCGGATCTGATCACGGGACGGTCTCATCAGCTGCGCGTGCATATGGCCTCCATCGGCCATCCAATCGTCTCGGATCCAAGATACGGAGACAGGAGACTGGATCAAAGTCTTCTGGGAGCGCTGCAGCAAAAGCAGACGCGTAAAGAACGGATGCGGGGACAGCGGCAGGCAGAGCCGGCTCAAAAAGATCGAAAAGAGTCCGGGACACAGAAGGGGCGGCGCGGCATCCGTGACCACAGTGCCCATCGTGGCCAGCTTCTGTGGTGTTCGGAAACGGCCTTTCCCAAAATGCTGCCGGACAGGGCCATGCCCCGGGTGCTGGCCCCTGTGGCGGGGCGTGTCTTTCAATGCCCCCCTCCGCGCTGGTGGTACGATCTGTGCGATATATAAACAGAACCGCCGCATACCTTTTAAGCGCAACATCAGATGCATCAAACTGCCGCCCATAGACCCATAGGTCAGTAAAAAGGACACGAAATGGCAACCTGGAAAACACGGGGACTGAGGGGTTCTCTTTTAGAGGATCTGATCAACCGTACAAATGAAAAATACAGAGAACAGGGACTGGCCCTGATCCAGAAGGTACCGACACCGATCACACCGATGAAGATCGATCAGGAGTCCCGTCATATCACGCTGGCATATTTTGACCAGAAGAGTACGGTGGATTATATCGGAGTCGTACAGGGAATCCCGGTGTGCTTTGATGCCAAGGAGTGCGCATTGACAACCTTCAGTCTGCAGAATGTTCATCCGCATCAGGTACAGTTTATGCGGGAATTTGAACAACAGGACGGTATCGCCTTCTTTCTGATCTATTTTTCCCGCGAGAATCTTTTTTATTACCTGCCTTTCAGGCATTTTCTTCCTTTTTGGGACCGGGCACAGGAGGGCGGACGAAAAAGCTTCCGCCTGGACGAACTGGAACCGGACTGGATCATTCCGGAAGAACAGGGCATTATGGTCCCCTATCTGGACATGCTCAGCAGAGACCTGCAGGAGAGAGATTAAAAAAGAATTTGACAAGCAGCAGGAGACATGTGTATACTGCACATGGTTTAACATACTATCGAATTATCACGTCAACGCGTTAAAGCACAGTATCATATATATAGAATGGGATTAAAAAAATGGATTTAAACAATGACCTGCTCCATACACCCGACGGAATGCGGGATACGTATGGAAAGGAAATGGCGAAAAAAAGCGAGATTATGAGCCGGATCCGGAACAGGATCCGTCTCTATGGATATGAAGAGATCCAGACGCCTTCTATCGAATTTTATGATGTCTTTTCGAGTGAGGTAGGCACAACACCCGTAAAAGAGCTTTATAAGCTGCTCGACAACGAGGGAAATCTTCTGGTGCTTCGTCCTGACTTTACTCCTTCTGTGGCAAGGTGTGCTGCCAAATATTTTTCGGAGGAAGACGAGCCGATCCGCTTTACCTATGCGGGCAGTGTGTTTGGCAATACATCCAGTCTGCAGGGCAAGCTTAGCGAGACGGTCCAGATGGGCGCTGAGCTCATCAACGCCCCGTCTGTATCTGCGGACGCGGAGATCCTGGCGCTGCTGATCGATTCGCTCCTGCAGGCAGGTCTCACGCAGTTCCAGATCAGTGTAGGAAACGTGGACTATTTCAAGGGCATCTGCCAGGCAGTCGGTCTGGACCAGGGGACAGAGATGACACTGAGGGATACCCTTTCAGGCAAGAATTATTTTGCGGCAGAAGAACTTCTGCGCAGCCGGGGATTTGACCGTCCCACCAGGGATCTTTTCCTGAAGGCTACCCGGTTTGTATCTACCGAAGAAGAGCTTTCCGGTTTCCTCACGCAGCAGATGCATCCCCAGGCAAGGGCTGCGATCGAGCGCCTGATGGAGCTCTGCCGGCTGATGGAAGCCTACGGTTTCTCGCAGTATATCAGCTATGATCTCTCGCTCCTCAGTAAATACCGCTACTATACAGGTATTGTTTTCAAAGGATACACCTATGGAGCCGGTGAGGCCATTGCTTCGGGCGGCCGCTATGACGGGCTCTTGTCCCACTACGGCAAGGATGCCGCGGCAATCGGCGTGATGATCCAGCTGGATCTGGTCATGGAGGCCCTGCGCCGCCAGGGAATCCCGGTCGAAACTGCCGCTCCGGCGCAGAAGATCTCCCTTTCCGACGGAAATGTCGAAGATCAGATCCGCAGGGCCATGAAGCTCCGCAGCGAAGGAAAAGCCGTCATCGCCGAGTAAACCCTGTACAGACGAAAGGTCACAAGTCACACCCCGGTCAGGGTGTGACCGGAAATGACGAATGGCAGCTGCCGACGAACAGAGCCTGTACAGACTATATAAAGCAGAGGAAGAAATTATGCAGTATCTGACAATCGCCCTTACCAAGGGGCGTCTGGCCGGACAGACTATGGAACTCTTTGAAAAAGCCGGTTATTATTGCGAAGAGCTCAAAGATAAAAAATCCCGGAAACTGATCTTTACCAATGAGGAGCAGAAGCTTCGCTTTTTCCTGTCCAAGGGACCGGATGTGCCGACATATGTGGAGTACGGCGCAGCGGATATCGGTATCGTAGGATCGGATATTATCCTGGAGGAGCAGCGCCGCTGCCATGAAGTCCTGGACCTTGGCTTTGGCAGGTGCAGGATGTGTGTCGCCGGACCGCCGGAAGCAAAAGAACTCCTGCAGCATCATGAGATGATCCGTGTTGCTTCCAAGTATCCCAATATCGCCAGGGACTATTTTTATAACCGCAAGCATCAGACCGTGGATATCATCAAGCTCAACGGTTCTGTGGAGCTGGGCCCCATCGTGGAACTGGCCGATGTAATCGTTGATATTGTTGAGACCGGATCGACCCTGAAGGCCAACCGTCTGGATGTCCTGGAGGAAGTCCTTCCGATTTCCGCCCGGATGATCGTAAATCAGGTCTCCATGCAGATGAAGACAGAGAGGATCCGCGAGATGATCGACAGGCTCAGAGACTGCCTTACCTGATTTGCTTCGGATCATATTTCAGGGCTCGCTCGCGAGTCTTGCGCGATGAAGAATATAAAAGCTTGTATAATTGTCAAAAAGATATGAGGTAAGTGTATGGCCCGCATGAGGATCATGAAGCTGACGGAAGATACGCGGGCAGGTGCCCTGGAAGCCCTGCTGGGCCGAAGCCCGTCCGGCTATTCGGAATATGAGAAGACGGTTCGAGACATCATCGACGATGTCCGCGCCCGGGGCGATGAAGCCCTTTTTGAATTGGAAGAAAAATTCGACAAATGCACTCTGACAAAGGAGACCATCCGTGTCAGCCGGGAGGAGATCGAGGCTGCCTACAGAGAACTGACACCGGAATTTGTTGAGGTCATCCGCAGAGCGGCAGCCAATATCCGCGCCTATCACGAAAAACAGGTCACACAGAGCTGGATCACGACCACAGAGGAAGGGATCATCCTGGGACAGAAGGTGACGCCGATCGGGATCTCGGGATGTTATGTACCCGGCGGAAGAGCAGTCTATCCCTCCAGTGTTCTGATGAACGTGATCCCTGCCAAGGTCGCAGGTGTCGAGCGTATCGTCATCGCTACGCCTCCCGATGCCTCCGGCAAGGCTGCAGCGGGTACCATCGTCGCGGCGGATATTGCCGGCGCGGACGAAATATACAAGGTGGGCGGCGCACAGGCGATCGCAGCAATGGCTTACGGGACGCAGACCATTCCCCGTGTCGACAAGATCACGGGCCCCGGAAATATTTTCGTTGCCCTGGCCAAGAAGGCCTGCTTTGGTGTGACCGGCATTGACTCTGT
Organism: uncultured Lachnospiraceae bacterium; assembly: GCA_900321785.1. GTDB lineage: Bacteria > Bacillota > Clostridia > Lachnospirales > Lachnospiraceae > CAG-791. Next base: position 13,664 of record ONXK01000019.1, read on the forward strand.
CGCCGGCCCCAGCGAGATTCTGGTGATCGCGGACGGGACAGCCAATCCCCGCTATGTGGCGGCGGACCTTCTGTCCCAGGCAGAGCATGATCCCATGGCCAGTGCCATCCTGCTCACGACCGACCAGGAACTGGCCAAGGCCGTGGCAAAAGAAATCGACGGCTTTATCGAGGAGCTTCCCCGCACAGATATCATCTGCAAATCCATCGAGAATTACGGCTATATTTTTGTCGGTGAGACCATGGATGAACTCATTGACGCGGCAAATACCATTGCTTCCGAGCACCTTGAGATCATCACGGAAAATGCCTTTGAGGTCATGACAAGGATCCGCAATGCAGGCGCCATCTTCCTGGGAAGCTATTCCTCGGAACCTCTTGGCGATTACTACGCAGGCCCCAACCACATCCTGCCGACCAACGGCACTGCGCGGTTTTTCTCTCCACTGGGTGTGGACGCCTTTATCAAAAAGAGCAGCATCATTTCCTATTCGAAGGATGCCCT
>ONXK01000150.1 GCA_900321785.1 uncultured Lachnospiraceae bacterium
ATGGCATCGAGCTTGCCGTACTTTTCGACGACTGCTGCGACCATGGCCTCGACGCTCTCTTTGTTTGTGACATCGCACTTGGTGCAGAAGATGCCGTCTCTCTCCTCGCCGGTCTCAACGGAGATGTCCGCGATGACGGGGGTTGCGCCTGCGGCCTTCAGGGTGCTGACTACGTGATTTCCGATTCCGGAAGCGCCGCCTGTGACGATAACAACTTTGCCTTCAAGATTTAACCAGTCTGCCATTTTTTACTCCTCCTTAAATACTTTTGAGTTATGAATGATTCTTTCGTGATCTGGGATTTTGCTTTGCTTTTGTGTTGTTTTCTTTTGATGATTGAATGATAGTAAAAAAAGGCCTCTGCTTTAATTCCGTGAATTCCGCCAGCGCGGAAATATTCCGTGAATTCCGCCAGCGCGGAAATCTGTTTGTTCACCTTTTTTCCGCGGCATGGAAAAATGGTGCCCAGCAGATTGCTTTGAAAAACTGATTGAGCGGACCCTTACCGAATTAACAAAGCAAGGCAAAATCATCAAACTCGGCGCAGGCCGCTATATTAAATGCAGACGAAACGGGGATCAGGAGGATGAATATCTTGTTTAAGGCTACAAGACAACAGACCAAGGCCAAGTAAGGTACTGAGGACGGGAAGAGAAAGAGCGTAAATCGCCGTCATGATGAACGACAGTGAAAAGTACCTGTGGATAAGTTGATGATCCTCAGGTGCCTCTTTTTTGGAGTATCTCAAAGAAATCGTCGGAAGATCAGAAAAAGAGACGCTGCCCGTGGGGCAGCTGTCAATGTTCGATAAAACAGATGTATCCTGACTAAGGATGAAGCGCAGAAAGCTCTGCTGAGAACAGATATGAAGAGCAGAGCGAGGTTCATTCACCCGTGTTTGCAGGTATAAGACCCTGCCAGCAATATGTCGGCGGTAGCTCAGTCGGCAGAGCGCCATAAATAAATCCTGTCCGGGATTTTGACAGCAATCGTTCGCCTTTTAAGCGGGATGTCGTTGGTTCGAATCCAACCCGCCGACGGTCAATGGAAATTGTTCTTTGGGACAGTTTCTGACAGAGAGAAAACTCTGTAACCTGTGACCCCCACAGCAAGCATAGGTCTTTAGGAAGCCATTTAATTTTTTACACTGCTCTTCCGGCAGGAAATGCGGTCGGACCGCATTGAAGGGGTCATGTTTTTTGAAATCAAAAAATGAAAGCGAGGTGAGAAGAGATGTTTGGATTTGCAAAGGCAGCCAGAAAGTCGGCTGCATATACAAGGACAGAGAACGGAGCGGTTGCGCTGAACACAACCCGTGACGCCCGGCTCGATCTGTTTGGCGTGATCGGCGCGCTTCGCGGCGAGAAGAAGGCTCGTATCGAGCGTCTCTTCTCCGAGGCGTATCGAATGGATACCCTCTTTGCTACAAAGATCGCCTTTTACGCCCGTGATGTACGGGGCGGTCTGGGCGAGAGGGAGACTTTCCGGACGATCATGCGCTACATGGCGCTGATGCATCCGGAAGCCCTGCGCCCCAACCTGGATCTGATCGGCGTTTACGGCCGCTACGACGACCTATACTGCCTGATCGGTACGCCCCTCGAGAACGAGATGTGGGCGGCCATGAAGGCGCAGTTTGAGGAGGACCGCAGAAACCTGGAGGCAGGAGAGGCGGTTTCTCTTCTGGCCAAGTGGATCAAGACGGCGGACGCTTCTTCCGCAAGAACCAGAGAACTCGGCGTCCTGACAGCCCGCAGTCTTGGCTACTCAGTCTACGAGTTCAAGCGCATTGTGCGTGCCCTCCGCCGCAGGATCGGCGTCATCGAGACACTGATGTCAGAGGGACGCTGGGAGGAGATCCGGTATCCGGAGGTTCCTTCCCGCGCCATGATGATCTACCGCAATGCCTTCCGCAGGCATGACGGCGAGCGCTTTGCGCAGTTCGTGCAGCGCGCGGTGACCGGTGAGGAAACGATCCATGCGGGTACCCTGTATCCCTACGACATTGTGGAGAAAGTGGCTCCTCGACTGGGGTTCTGCTTTTATTCGGCTTCCACTCTGAATCCGGACCCTGCCCTGGAAGCCCAGTGGCGTGGGCTTCCGGATTATGTGGAGTCTGGTACAAACGCCATTGTCATTGCGGATACCTCCGGCTCTATGACAGGCAGACCTATGGCGACGTCCGTAGGCCTCGCAGTCTATTTTGCGGAGCGCAACCGGGGCGCTTATCACAACATGTTCATGTCCTTCTCCGGCACTTCCGGGATCCAGCTGCTCCGCGGAGAGACATTGGCGCAGAAGATTGACAGTATTAACATGAACGACTGGTCCGGCAGCACCAATCTGCGCGCCGCCTTCGAACATGTGCTGAACATTGCCATCCGGAACCATGTTCCGCAGGAGGAAATGCCCAAGTCCCTGATCGTCATTTCCGATATGGAAATCGACTATTGCGGCGACCGCGACTGGACCTTCTATGAGATGATGGAGGAGACCTACCGGATGAACGGGTACGTGATTCCGAACATTATTTTCTGGAACGTGGCAAGCCGGCACGACGTCTTCCATGCGGACGCAAAGCGCAGGGGCGTACAGCTGGCAAGCGGTCAGTCTGCTGCTGTGTTTCGTCAGGTCATGCAGACGGTCGGCATGACTCCGGTCGAAGCCATGGAGAAGATCATCAACTCCGAGCGCTATGAGGCCATTACGGTGGCATAAAGGTGTTTCGGAAAACATTCAAGACTCGCTCGTGAGTCTGGCGCGATGAAGAATAAACCAATAAACAATGACAGGTGCATCTGTGCGGCTGCAAACGCCGTGTAGCAGATGCATAAGGAAACTGCAGGGGATAGGAAAACCGGATCCCCTGCAGTTTTTGCATGTACACGCCCCGATAGGGGACATACTGAAATTCGGTATTCTTTTTGGTATTCTTTTTTCGCTTTTTATACCACAGGTATAATGCAAATTGATCTTATTTATGGTATTCTGTAGAACAGTGAAAAAAATCAGGGCGCGCTCATGGAAGGCGGCAGCCCGGAAAGGAAAGAAAATGCTGACAGCTGAATATAAACAGACTTTTATCAACAGTTATAATGATTCACTTGGCATGGAAGAACCAGGCATCAAGACCCGGGACTTTCAGAGTTTTGTGTGCATACAGGAAATTCGCAGAAATAAACAGCTGTCAGAAGATGGTGTTCCGAGGAGCCGCAGAGAAGGATTGTATTGACAATATAAAACTCTGCGCAAAGCGACCTCGCAAAAGGGAGCCTCTTTAATATAGACAAAGTGTTTATGGATGCCGTCTGTCCTGTGTGGACAGGCGGTTTTTTGTTGACCGGCCAGTCAAATAAGTGTTTTCGCTTTACGGCGGATCTCGGCCGGTCAGGGTGGAGAGGATGGATGGCCCTGTGCCCTGTTTGAAAAAAAGGAGAAGTTACATGTTTGAGATCAGAGGAAAGGTGAACACAGCAGTCTGCTATGCCTCTGTGGTAGAGCAGGAGGCGATCGATCAGATCCGCCGCATGTGTGATTATGAATTCACCCTGGGGAGCAGAATCAGGATTATGCCTGATGTACACGCCGGAGCAGGCTGTACAATCGGGACGACTATGACTGTGACAGATAAGGCGGTCCCCAATGTTGTCGGGGTAGATATCGGCTGCGGAATGTATACGGTCTCTCTGGGCAGGGCTGACATCGATTTCGAAAAGCTGGATGAAGCCGCGCACTTTATTCCATCCGGGATGAATGTCTGGGAGAAGCGCAGGGAAGCTTTTGACCTGCAGCAGCTCCGCTGTTATGACATTCTCAGGGACACAGATCGTCTTGAGAGAAGCCTGGGGACTCTTGGCGGCGGAAATCATTTCATTGAAATTGATGAAGCGGCAGACGGGACAAAGTATCTCGTCGTTCACAGCGGAAGCCGTAACCTCGGACTGCAGACAGCAAAGCATTACCAGAAGCTTGCTGTTGAACAGAGAAGGGGAATGAATGAAGTGAAGCAGGAGCGGGAAGAACTGATCCGGACCTACAGGGAACAGGGACGCGAGAAGGAGATTTCTGCAGCGCTGAAGGAACTTGAAAGAAGAATGCATGCAGAGCAGTCCGCAGGACCGGAAGTCCCGGAGGATCTTTGCTGGCTGCAGGGCCGTTACTTTGAGGCTTATCTGCATGATGTCGAGGTGTGTCAGGCCTTTGCCCGCCGCAGCCGCGAGCTGATGGCGGAGATCCTGCTGGAGCGCACAGGGCTTGCCGGCGGAGAGGCTTTTCACACAATTCACAACTACATTGATACAGAGGAAATGATCCTGCGAAAGGGCGCTATTGCAGCTCATGCAGGAGAAAAGGTACTGATTCCCATCAATATGCGGGACGGGAGTGTTCTTGCGGTCGGCAAGGGAAACCCGGAGTGGAACTTTTCCGCACCCCACGGGGCAGGCAGGATTATGTCCAGACGCGCTGCAAAGGATCAGCTCAGCATGGAGGAGTATCGTGAGACCATGAAGGGTGTCTATACGACTTCGGTTAATCCGTCCACGTTGGACGAGGCGCCTATGGCCTACAAGTCACTGGAGGATATCATCGACGTGATTGGCGAATCAGTAGATATTATCGACGTAATGAAGCCGATTTACAATTTTAAGGCATCGGATTGACAGCTTTATTCTGCTGAAAAAAGAGTAGAGTAAGACCTCCTGTTTCGAACCGGTGCCGCACACCGGGAATGCGGGGATGCGCCGCCTGACTTAGGACTTTTGCGCAAAACTACGCAAAAACGTTTTAAGCTTCAGCTGGATCCGGGTCATAACCCGGATCCACGGCGCTCCGCATTTTAGAAAGGAGGAAGCGATGATGCAAATGCCTGCAATCGATATGATTGCAACCGGCCGTAACATCCTGCGCCTTCGCGAAGAGGCAGGGCTGACGGTCCGCGACCTGCAGGAGATTTTCGGCTTTACAACTCCGCAGGCCATTTACAAGTGGCAGCACGGCACTGCGCTGCCCACAATCGACAACCTGGTCATTCTCGCCGTAGTGTTCCGGGTTCCCATTGACCGCATTCTCATCCTCCGGGAGGCGGATGAGAATCTGATGTTTTCTGCATAAAGAAAAAGCCCCGTCCGGTAGTTTCATCAATCCATCATTTTTTGGAAAGATGAAGTACCGCGCGGGGCCTTTTATAGTTTCGGATTTTTATTCTTATCAGAAATGTAACAGCATGCACTAATAGAGGCTCACTATTAAAGGTTCGCTATTACAGGTTCACATTTACAGGAACCGGGTGAATTGTAAGCGTGCATTGCGTCCCATTCTGAAACACAGCAATTGGCTTATGCAGCGTACATGCCGATGGAGAAGACGACTGCGAGCAGGATACGGATCCAGCTGGTGATGAAGCGGGAGTACATAACGGATACAACACCGACCTCAACAGTCTCT
>ONXK01000042.1 GCA_900321785.1 uncultured Lachnospiraceae bacterium
TACACGTATGCAAAAGAAGGGTTTTATGATCATTATGCTCCTTGTCAGTCTGGTGACAGCAGGGATCGGAATAACGGGATGTGAAGCGTCTGAAAAGATAACACTGGCAGATACAGAGGCTGTTCAGACGGATGCAGAGACGGCAGAGGCAAATACAGAGCCCGTACAGACCGCTAAGGCAGATGCTGAGACAACGCAGACGGATGCAGAGACGGCACTGGCAGAATTCACTGTGCTGGAAGACTATCAGAAGTGGGCAAGGGACGTAGGGTATCCGCAGGATATGCTGGTGCCCATGGGAGTTGACGGGATCAACCAGGATTATTTCCATACTCTGCCCGATGCACCGGGATATACCTCCGGAAGGATCGTGATCGGCGACAGCCGCTGCTGCCAGCTGGGGATTTACGAGCAGAGGACCGGTGCTGCTGATTTTGCGGACTATGCTGTGTGGGGCGGGCACTTTCTGCAGGGAGCGGAGCCGCCGGCGATGACCGATGAGCAGTTGGCTGAGGTGGAAGACTGCTTTCAGGAACAGGTCAGAACCTGCGGCGAATGCAGTATCTACTTTTTTGCTACCGTCAATGATTACGACTATGTAGAAAATGATAATGACGAAAGCATCTCCGCAGCGATCAGGACAGCTGAAAAACTGGTCAATATGACCTGTGAGAATGATGGAAAGGTTTATCAGCCGGAAGTTTTCGTCATCGGATTTGACGGCGGCGAGGGGGATGTTCTGCAGCGGATTCCGGCGGAAGAGTTTAACCGCTATGTCGATGACTATAATGAAAAACTCAGGATCGCGGTTAACAAGAGTGCTCTTTTACAGCAGAACGCCGATCATTTTACCACGGTTCCTGAGATCACCGGGGGCAGAACAGGCTTCAATGAAGACGGCCTTCATTACAGCGACGACTCATTGAGAGAGATCGTTGATTATATATTGGAGCACTGATTTCTGAGCTGAATTCTGTCTGTCTCGATAGAACAGGGTTACCGGTCCGGAGTGAAAAATCTTGCATCGGCAATATTTTTCACTCTTTCCGACCATGCCGCTCGCCAGAGCGGCAACGCGAGGAGAAATACGCGAAGGCGATTTCTCCGATGCGATCACAGGATGTTTGCAGCCGCCTCGCGGCACAAACATCCGGAGTACATACCCGTCAAAGTGGACACGGGGACAGATACAAAAGGACCGTCCCCTTGAGTCACTTGAGTCCCGGATGTAAAAGGTATACTATATTATGTGAATCAATTAACAACATATGAGAAGGCAGTCTGAGAGGAGTAAGATGAATTTCCGGCGTCTCTTACAGATTTTAAATCTATCGGTCATATTGTTGATTGCGGTTCTGGCGGGAGCCTATTTTCTCATGCGTCCGGACGGGTCTGAGAATCAAAAGGAGCATTCCATCCTGATCGGCGCCAGCTATATGACCATGAACAATGAGCTTTTTGCCATCATCAATGAGCAGATCGTGCACAGAGCGGAAGCGGAGGGAGACCGAGTCGTCCTGCGGGATCCGGCGCTGAATGTGGATAGACAGGTTGAGCAGATCGACGATATGCTGAATATGGGAATCGATGTACTGGTCGTGACGCCGGTAGATGCAGAAGGACTGAACGATGTGCTTAAAAGGGCGAGGGAGCAGGGGGTGCTGATCATTGTTGTAGACTCCGATCTGGCCGATCCCTCGCTTGCGGACTGTACCATCGTCTCGGACAACTACAGGGCGGGTGTCCTGGTGGGGGAATACCTTCTCTCACAGACCGATCATGCGGACCTGGTGATCCTGACTCATAATGAGGCGATTTCCGGCGTAGAGCGTGTGCGGGGCTTTCTTGATACAGTCGGAGGACACGAGGGATTCAGGATCGTGGAAGAGATTCCCTGTGAGGGAAAACTTGAGCTGGCCATGCCCCGTATGGAGGAATTCATCGAAAAAGGCATCGCCTTTGACAATGTTTTCTGTCTGAACGACCCTGCCTGTATTGGAGCGGCTGCCGCGCTGGGCGCCCACGGTCTGCTCGATCGTGTCAATCTGTATGGCGTGGACGCCTCGCCTGACGGAAAAGCGCTGATCCGTGACGGGAACATTCAGGCTTCTGCCGCGCAGTTTCCCACCAGAGTGGGAGAGCAGGCGGCGGATACACTCTACAGTCTGCTGAATGGAGAAAAGGTTGAATCGAGGATCCTGGTACCGGTTGAACTGGTGACAAAGGAGAACGTCGAAGAGTACAATGTCGACCGCTGGCAGTAAGCGTCGGAACGTGGGATACAAAGGCATAGAGAAAGGAGAGTGGCCCGGTCATGTCGGACAGATCTCTGGAATTATATCAGGACAATAAGACGCAGGATTTTACCAGCATTCTCCAGGCGCCGGGACTGATCTTCCTGGAAATGAAGGTGTTGAATCTGTTGATCCTGTTTTTTATAACGATAATTTCCCTGCATGCACTGCGGGGTTACACAATGGACGGCAGTGCCCTGCATTTTTTGATCGGGGCGGGGTCTGTTCCGGCCTATTCCTGGAAGCTGCCCCTGTGCGTGGCGGCATTGTGTATCTGTCTGCTGCTTCTTTTGTCGGTACCCTGCAACAACCACCCGGAACTGGTGGTAAAGATCGTGATCGAATATGGGATCATACTGGGAATCTGTACACTGACAGGTTTCGGCTATACGGGGATCGTCATGCTGCTTCTGGCGGATACCATGCGCTACAGGATCGACTGGAAAAAGAGGATCATCTATATTGTGGCGATCTGTATTGCCTATCTGGCCATGAGCGGCAACAAGATGTACAGTCTGCCTCATGTCATACCCCTCTCCCAGATGTGGGCCTATTACCGTCAGGATGTCCGCAACAGCCTTTTGTCGGTCCTTGACATGCTCAGTCTTCTCAATACTATGATCTTCATCCTGTATATGGTAGTCATGACCCTGTCGCAGACCAGTGAAAAGGAGAGGATTCTGCGTCTCAACAGCCAGCTGCAGATGGCCAACCGCAAGCTGGAGGAATATGCACAGGAACAGGTCCGGATGACAGAGACCCGGGAGCGGAACCGGCTGGCCAGAGAGATCCACGATACGCTCGGACATTCTCTGACAGGAATCATTACGGGAATCGAGGCCTGTATCATGCTTATGGATATCGCACCGGAGGCAACAAAAGAGCAGCTGCGCGCGATCGCAGAAGTGGCCAGGAACGGGATCACGGATGTCAGGCATTCTGTAAATGCCCTTCGCCCTGATGCCCTGGAGACTTTGAGTCTTGAATCTGCTATCCGCAAGCTTGTTGAGGAGTCCGAAAAATCGACCGGCGTGAAAATAGATCTGGTTTTCCCGGAGAATCTCCAGAATCTGGACCAGGATGAAGAGGATGTGCTCTACCGCATCGTGCAGGAGAGCATCACCAATGCGATCCGTCACGGGAAAGCAACACATATTGATGTGCGGATGGAACGTGTCGACAATGACCTGCGGATAAGAATTGCGGACAACGGAAAAGGGTGTGACAATATTCAGAGCGGCTTTGGTCTGCATCATATGCAGGAGAGAATCGATATGCTCAAGGGAACTCTTTCCTATAGCGGAAAAGACGGATTTGTGATCGAGGCAGTTGTTCCGATCAGAGTTGAGGCGGAGGAGGAGTCATGATAAAAATACTGATTGCAGATGATCAGGAACTGATCAGGCAGAGCCTGATGATCATCCTGGATAATGTCCCGGACTTCGAAGTGGTGGATTGTGTTGCGGACGGGATCGAGGTGATGACGTCCGTGAAAGAAGAGAAGCCGGATGTGATACTCATGGATATCCGAATGCCCAAAATGGACGGTGTTGTATGCACACAGCGGATCAAGGAGCTGTATCCGGACATCAAGATCATTATTCTGACGACCTTTGATGACGACGAGTATGTCTTTAATGCGCTCAAATTCGGTGCCAGCGGCTATCTGCTCAAGGGAATCTCTATGAAGGAACTCTCTGAGGCGATCCGAAAAGTCTATAACGGAACTGCTATGATTAATGAAGATATTGCTTCGAAAGTGGTTCGTCTCTTTTCCAGAATGGCCCAGTCAAACCTGGCGATCCAGGTGGAGGACAGCCTGACAAGGGATCTAAAGCCCAATGAATGGGATATCATCGTACTGGTGGGGAGCGGTCTCTCCAATAAAGAGATCTCCTCACGACTGAACCTGTCCGAAGGAACGGTGCGCAATTCTCTGAGCAATATTCTGTCCAAACTCCAGCTGCGTGACCGCACGCAGCTTGCGATCTGGGCAGTCCAGACCGGTGCCGTCAACAGGCCTCTTCGGGGATGATACAAATAATATGAAAACTATATTCAATGATTTTATGGGCGACAGGCTCAAAAGGCTTGTCGCGGCAGGGATTCTGCTTCTGTTGTCGATCATATTAATGAGCGGGATTTATCAGAAATGGATCCCCCGCAAGGAAAAGAAACTCACGATCGGTGTTTTTGCGGGAAGCTACTGGGATATTGAGAACGGTTATTATTACAGGATTCTGGACGACGCCATCGCCAAGTTCCGCAGGGAGTTTCCTGAATATGAAGTGACGTATACATCCGGCATCCTCAAATCGGACTATTCGGAGTGGCTTGCGGAGAAGCTTCTGCAGGGCGATGTGCCGGACCTTTTCTTTGTCCCCGGGGATGATATCCCGACTTTTGCCGACATCGGCGCCCTTCGTCCGCTGACCAACCTGATCACTCTGGACAGGGAATTTGACCCCGGCGCCTTTTATTCTTCCGCCTACCTGTCCGGCCAGGAGAATGGAGTACAGGTCGCGCTTCCTTATGAGTGTGCCCCGAATATGATGTTCGTCAATAAAACGATCCTTGACAGGGAGGGCATTCCTCTGCCGGACCCGGACTGGACCTGGGAGGACTTTCTGGCAATCTGCGGAAAAGTCACCCGCAGCACGGATGGAACAGGAGTCATCAACCAATACGGCGTCTCCGGTTATTCCTGGGAGGATGCCTTCAGTACCAACGGGGTCGAGCTTTTTGACGAAGAGGGAAGATCCTGCGATTTCACAACGCCCCGGATCGGCGAGGCAATCTCTTTTTTGGAGCGTCTCCAGGCCGGCAACAGCGGCTATAATGTCTCGGGCAGAGATTTTTCCAACGGCAATGTGGCTTTTCAGCCCATGATGTTTTCCGAATACCGCGCCTACAAGTCCAGAGAACTGAGTCTGAAAAAGTACTCGGGTTTTGAGTGGGAGTGCATTACCATGCCCGCAGGTCCTTCCGGTGACAATTTCTCCCGCCTGGACACACTTTATGTCGCTCTCAGCTCGAGAACTTCACAGGAAGAAGCTGCCTGGGAGCTGATGAAGATTCTGACCTCTGAAAAAGAGATCCAGAAGGAAATATTTGACTATTCAGAGGGAATCTCTCCGCTGGTGGATGTAACGGAATCCGAAGAGACAGCCGATATGATCCTGGAGGGAACCGGCACAGCCTTCAATATGGACACTCTCCATCGCGCTATGGAGAAGTCGGTGACACCACCTCGCTTTGCCGGTTACGAAGATGCCAGGGAGCAGGTATCGATTGCAGTGCGGTCCATACTTGACAGCAATTCCAACGTTCAGATGGAACAGATCATCTGGAACCGAACGATCAACAACTATTTGAAGACCAGAAGATAGAGACAGAGCAGGTCTTGAATATATGAAGACCTGCTGCCAAAAATGCGGGGTATTTTTGGACGTATATGCCTGCTGAAGCGGGAGATTGTTACACATGACAAATGTCATGTTAAAATAATGACAAATATCTTTTGATAATGGTGACACTTGTTAGCTGAACAGGTGCCGCCATTTTTTTATACTTTTTTCAGACATCAGGCAGTACGAAATGTCGGGGACAGGGATGACCTTTATTTCTTTTTATATGCATTGTATAGCTCCCTTCTATTTAGCTGTGAAAGAAAAAAGACAAACTCTCTTTTCCGGCATTTTGTACTACTGTCTGGAAACCGCTTTGGAAAAATCCATACAGAAAGCGAGGTAGCAGTATGAAGTATGTGGTTTTGGTCAGCCATGGGGAATTCGCCCCCGGACTGCACAAGGCCGTCAATATGCTGGCGGGTGAGGAGAGAGAGGATGTTCTCTCAACAAGCCTTGTCAATGGCATGGGGGCGGACGAATTTGCAGAGAACGTCAAAAAGGTTCTCTCTGTGGTCGGAGAAGACGACGAGATCATTCTCTTTGCCGATATCGTGGGAGGATCCCCTCTGGCGACGACAGCGAATGTCCTGCTGGAGACAGGACTTCTGGCAAAGACCAGGATGATCGGCGGCATGAACCTTCCTCTGGTTCTGACCTGTGTCCTTTCCAAGGACGATGAAGAGACATCCGAACTGATCGACGAACTGATTGAGGGAGCCAGGGAGCAGATCAAGGAATTCGTTATCGCTGTGGATGACGAGGATGAGGAAGAAGACCTGTAAGCATCATTTTCACAGCTGTCCGCAGTGCGGACGGCAGCCATTTCTTAAGGAGGAGTTGAAATGTCAGTTTCTTTCGTACGTGTTGATGACAGAATGATCCATGGACAGACCGTTACCAGATGGTCACTGGAGTATCCCTGCACAGGCCTGATCGCCGTCAATGACGCGGCAGCCAAGAACCCTGTTCTCAAGGGTGCCTACAAGAGCGCTTCCGACAAGAAGACCTTTGTCTGGGGTGTTGATGAGTTCATCGCTAAGAGCAAAAAGGTTATCGAGTCCAAAGATAACTATTTCCTGATCACCAAGAATCCCGTGGACATGAAGAAGATCCTGGTCGACGCCGGTTTTGTTCCCAGTGATGTCAAGACCGTCATCATCGGACCCTGCAACGATCGTCCCGGCGCTGTCAAGCTCGGCAACAACCAGTCCATCACTCAGGAAGAGGCCGAGGCACTCGAGGCTATCATGAAGGCCGGTTATGAAGTAGAGTTCGCTCTGGTCAAGGAAGCCGCCATCGGCAACTGGAAGAAATTCCGCGGCCAGTTCGGCTTCACAGACTGATCAGGAAACTGTTGAATAAATATCCGAGATTTCGTTTGAAAGAGGAGATTGAAAATGTCCATTAATATTATTCAGGCAATCATCCTTGGCCTGTTCGCGTCCTTGTCCAGTATGCCCGGACTCGGCGGAACTTCCATCGGTAACTACACACTGGGCCGTCCCCTGGTCGGCGGACTGATCTGCGGCATCGTCCTGGGCGACATCCCCACCGGTATCCTGGTCGGCTGCGCCATGCAGGTCGTCTACATCGCTCTGGTCACTCCCGGCGGCACAGTTTCCGCAGACGTCCGTGCGGTCTCCTATATCGGTATTCCGCTGGCAATGATCGCGCTCAAGAGCTATGGTCTTGATCCCGCTTCCGCAGAAGGAACCGCTCTGGCAACTTCCTTTGGCACCATGGTCGGCACCATCGGTACAGTTCTTTTCTACGGTACAGCAACCATGAACCTTGTCTGGCAGCACATGGGCTGGGCATGGGTAGACAAGCGCGAGTATGACAAGCTCCCTCTGGTCGACTATGTATTCCCCTGGATCTCCCACATCTGCTTCTCCCTGATCCCCACAGTCGCCATGTGCATGGCCGGTGAGCCCGTTGTCAACCTGATCAAGGAAAAACTTCCCATGGATGGTATCCCGATGAAGACTCTCTTCACCGTCGGTGCGCTCCTTCCCTGCGTAGGTATTGCGATCCTGCTCAAGCAGATCGTCCGCAACGTGCTTGATTTTATTCCCTATCTCTTTGGTTTCACACTGGCAGCTTCCATGGGTCTCAACCTGGTCGCTTCCACAGTTGTCGCAGGCCTTTTCGCAATCCTGATCTTCAAGCTGAAAATGCTTGAGCTCAGAAAGCCCGCCGCGGCCTCGTCAGGCGCAGCAGTTGATAACGGATGGGATGATGATGAGGAGGATATCTGATCATGGCAGAAAAGAAATTATCTAAAAAAGCGTTAAACAGCGGTTTCCACAGATGGTATTACGGAAACCTGACCTGCTTCTCTCAGGAGCACATGCAGACATTCGGTTATCTTTGCTCCATGCTTCCTCTCTGCAAAGAGCTGTATGCGGATGATCCCGACAAGATGGCCGAATCCATGGATACATACAGAACCTTCTTCAACACAGAGCCTCAGCTCGGTGCCATCATCGTCGGTGTCACAGCAGGTCTGGAAGAAGCACGCGCAAACGGCGCGGAAGATGTTGACAGCGAGACCATCAACGGACTTCGTGCAGGTCTGATGGGCCCCATCGCCGGTATCGGTGACTCCCTGGTCGTCGGTACTGTGATCCCGATCCTTCTGGGTATCGCCATGGGTATGTCCGGCGGCGGCTCCCCCATGGGCGCGATCTTCTACATCATCGTATGGAACCTCTTCGCATATTTCGGAATGCGTTTCCTCTACTTCAAGGGCTACGACATGGGTACCAAGGCCGTCGAGTTCCTGGTAGGCGACATCGGCAACGCTATTCGTGAAGCAGTCACGACCCTGGGCGGTATCGTCATCGGCGCGGTCTCCGCGTCCTGGATCAGTGTCAAGACCAGCTTTGCCCTCTACAATGAGGCGGGCGAAGCCTACATGGTCCTGCAGGAGAAGTTCGACAGCGTATTCCCCGGCCTTCTGACCGCAATCTTCGTTATCTTCTGCTGGTGGCTGATGGCCAAGAAGCAGCTGAGCCCCCTGAAAGTCATGGGCCTTCTGGTTGTCATCGCTTTCGTCGGTGTTCTGGTCGGCTTCTTCAATCCCGGACTCGCTTATTAAAAAACCCCCAAAGGCATGACGACAGTTCTGCCTGAATTAAGTGCCGGGAAGACCTGGTCTTCCCGGCACTCTTAACAATCATTCCGCTCATCGGAGCGGTCAACATCTTTAAAAACGGGCTCGAAAGTGAGGAGACGATGAAGGATCAGATGACAGAGCATTCCCTTTCCAAAGCAGATTCCGCAGGCCGCACAGGCCTCTCTGCCGGCCAGCTGATGCAGGAGGCAAAGCAGCAGTCTCAGGCTCTGAAAACAATCGGCAGATGGCGCACGATCGGATTTGTCGTGGCAGCTGTCGGAGCTGTCCTGCTCTACAACGGTTTGACAGGAGCGGGCAGGAGCATTCCTTTGATCGCGATCGGAACAGTTATCGTGGCAGCCGGCATGGCGGCTGCGATCCTCTGTGACATGGGAATCCGGAACGGCCGCCGCAATGTGGAAAAGATCCTCGATGCAGCCCAGAGAGAGTCTTCGCAGAAAGCCCGTGAAAATTCATGACAGACCAGTCATGCACCAAAGAATAGCATCAGGAGTAAAGAGATGAAGAGCATGACTTTTGCAGTCCATAATGAAAATGGACTGGATGCCCGTCTGGCGGGCGAACTTGTCAAAGAATGTATTGCGTGTGAGGGCAAGGTGACGGTACGTAAAGGTGTGAAAACCGGAAACGGCAAGACCATCTTTAATGTAATGAGCCTCAGGGTCCGCAAAGGAGACATGATCGAAATCATACTCGATGGCGGGGCGGAGGAAGAAGACAGTCAGCGCCTGACTGAATTTGCCCAATTGAACCTGTAAAACAGCAGGCTTTCCACACAATTTTGATAACAGGCCGGGTGAAACCCCGGTCTGTTTCTGGTTGCTCCTGTAACTGCTTTTACCCTGCTTGCTTTTCACGGAGCGGGAGCGCCCCGCCGAAACCGTGATGCACAAAAGGCACACTGTTTTCAGCAGGGCCTGAAAAGGAACAATGAAAAAAGTGTGTTCCCCCGGCACTGCAGTCAACGCTTTTGTCTCATACGCCTTACATGTTATAATAAACAGGACTAAAGAGGTGTTGAGGCATCAACGGAAGAAAGGAAAGAGAATTTATGTACAAAATCATCACCTGTGATCTGGATGAGACCCTGCTCAGTATGGATCGGTCCATCTGCCGCAGAAATATTGAAGCGATCCATGCCGCTGCAGAAAAGGGCGTCAAATTTGTCTGTGCGTCCGGAAGAGGCTATATGTCTTTCCAGAACACCCTGCAGGAGATCGGCCTCTATGACCTTGCGGATCAGTATTCCATTTCTTTTAACGGCGGCGCCATCACAGAGAACAAGGGAAACCGTGTCCTGCATCTGGAGGGCATTTCCTGGGAACTGGCGGACTCCCTCTACCGGAAAGGCAGGGAATATGATGTCTGTCAGCACATCTATACACAGGATACGGTCTATCTGTACAACAGCAATGCGGATGAAGTGGATTTTCTCAATAACCGGCAGGATTTCATTGAAATTTATGACGAGGACCTGTCCTTTTTGAAGGAACAGCAGATCATCAAGATCCTCTACCAGCATGTGGGCTATGATTTCCTCAACCCCATTGAAAAAGAAGTTGCTTATCTGACCGGGGACTGTGAGGTCAGTTATTCCAGCGGCCGCTATCTGGAGTTTAATAAAAAAGGCGTCAGCAAAGGGAACGGACTTCGCCGTCTGGCTCAGATTCTGGGCGTGGATATGAAGGACACCATCGCCATCGGCGACAATATCAACGATCTGTCCATGATCCGGGCAGCAGGAATCGGCGCCGGCGTCAGCAACGTTTTTGAGGGGATGATCGACGACTGCGACTATGTCGCAAAGGCTTCCAACGATGAGGGCGGCGTGGCAGAGATCATCGAGAAATATGTGCTGTAATGGCTGACAGGCCATCTTTATAAACGCTCCCATGCGCCGAAGGTGTGTTGGATGCAGCACGGATGCGGAGCGGAAGATGTTGCCCCGGGGGCAACCCGCATCCGGCGCGCAAGACTCGCGAGCGAGTCTTGAAATATGGCAGCTTAAAGGGACGGAACGAAACCGGGAAAATGTACACTGATATGCAGGCCCTGCCGGGGCGGAAAGGAGACTTCATCATGAGAGAATGGACCAGGGAGGAAAAGTATCGTTATCTGAAGGATCCGCAGGAACTGAGCGAGCTGTATGAGAAAATTTCTGATGAACGATCCCAACGGCTTTGTCTGGCACGACAACCGCTGGCATCTTTTCTATCAGTGGTGTCCCTGGGGGGCAGTGCACGGGCTCAAGCACTGGTATCATATTGTTTCCAAAGACCTTGTGACCTGGAAGAATCTGGGCGTCTGCCTTCTGCCCGACCAGGAGGACGGTTACGACAACAAGGGAGTCTACTCCGGTTCCGCCATGCCCATCGGGGACAAGATCTATCTCTACTACACCGGCAACCACAGGGATGCCGACTGGACCCGCCACGCCTACACCTGTCTGGCCCGCCTGGGCAACGACGGATGGCCGGAAAAATATCCCCTTCCCCTGTTCGGCGCCAATCCGGCCTACACGGAGCACCAGCGCGATCCCAAGATCATCCGGGTGCCGGGAAAAGACAAATATTACATGATCATCGGTGCCCAGACCCTGGATAAGCGCGGCTGTGTCCTGGTTTATTCTTCCGAAGAACTGCAGCACGGATGGCTGTTCGAGGGCGAGCTCAAGGTTCCCGGATTTGAGGATTTCGGCGACATGTGGGAGTGCCCTTCCATCGAGCACCTGGGCGGTACGGATGTCCTTCTGCTCTGCCCCCAGCACCTGACTCTTCCCGGCCGCGGCCGGAGCCGGAACCACAACGGCTATATTCTGGGCCAGATGGACTGGGACAGCCTTACCTTTACGCCCGACGGACAGTTCCACGTTCTGGACTTCGGTTTTGATTCCTATGCGGCCGCCTGCGCCAACAACCTGCAGGACGCCGACAAGGCCATTCTGATCGCCTGGATGGGCGTGCCGGATGTCTCTTACCCGACGGATGAAGAGGATTGGGCCGGATGCCTGACGCTTCCCAGAGAACTCACAGTGCGCGGAAGGCGTCTCATCCAGCAGCCCCTTCCCGAACTTAAAAAACTCCGCGAGGAAAAGATCGTCCTGACACCCAACGAGGCAGGGTGCTTCCCCCTTCCCGTTGCGGCCGAGGTGGAACTGGACTGCCGCAAAGGGGACGTCCGCCTGGATATGTTCACGGACAAGGACGGAAAGGGCGGTCTGTCCATCTGCTACAGCGAGGAGAAAAAAGAGATCACCGTCGACCGGAGCGGAATGCATATCCGCTTCAATGAGTCCGAGGGGGAGAGCCGGACAAGGCCTCTGGAGAACGGACTGCAGCATTTCCGTATCTTCGTGGACAGCTCCTCCATCGAGATTTTCGTCAACGACGGAGACGCGGTATTTACCTCCCGCATATTCCCGGATGCGGATGAGCATTTCTTCAAGATCCAGGGAGACACCTTCAACCGCATGTGGAAGCTCAGGAATGCGGTCAGGGACAGCTTCCTCATTTAGGAGCGTAAGGGCGTAAGGACGAGCATGGTTGGGCGGAATATGAAATGAGTCGAGGGGATGGTTCTGAATTTCTCATTGCGCGTAATGAGTGATTCAGAACCATCCCCTTTAACCCGGCTTGCGCCGTTTCCGGCCTCATGGTATGATAAAAAAAGTCTGTTGTTTTTTGCCATCAGGGCAGAAAACACAGATCTTTAATGTATGATGTTGAGGTCAAAAGTTTTTTCCAGTTGAGGTTCGTCACTTTGAACAAACAGCCGAAGGGTACTATCGCGCGGCCGGTACTTGGGCGCAGGTTTTTAGCGCCCTTAGTACCGCTGCCAGCGCGAACGTAGCGAGAGCGTGCCCGAGGCGTTTGTTCAAAGTGATGTACCGGGCTCGGCTGCAGCACCTTTTAGCCATGACTTCATGTATTGAACAGCTATATTATTGTTCCGTTTAAGTACGGAAAAACGATAGAAATCAGGAGGAACAACGACATGGGCGAGGAAAAGAAAATCATGCTCTCGGGAATCCAGCCGAGCGGAGATCTGCATCTGGGCAATTATCTTGGTGCGATCAAGAACTGGGCGGACCGCGTAAACGAATTTGACTGCTATTATTTTATGGCAGATATGCACACGATCACAGTCAGGCAGGATCCCAAAGAGCTGCGCCGCCGCTCTCTGGAGATGCTGGCCCTCTATATTGCGTGCGGCCTCGACCCGGAGAAAAATACCCTCTTCCTGCAGTCCATGGTTCCTGCACACGCGCAGCTGGGCTGGGTGCTCGACTGCTATACCATGTTCGGAGAACTGACACGTATGACCCAGTTCAAGGACAAGTCCGAGAAGCACAAGGACAATATCAATGCAGGTCTCTTTACCTACCCTTCCCTGATGGCGGCAGATATCCTTCTGTACCAGCCCCATTATGTGCCGGTCGGAGAGGACCAGAAGCAGCATGTGGAACTCTGCAGAAATATCGCCAACCGTTTTAACAACATCTACGGCGATGTCTTCCGCGTGCCGGAGCCCTACATCAGCAAGATGGGCGCAAGGATCTATGGACTGATGACGCCCGGGGACAAGATGTCCAAGTCCAATCCCCAGGGCTGTGTCTTCCTCATGGATGAGCCCAATGTCATCATGAAGAAGTTCAAGCGTGCCGTCACCGATTCCGATACGGAGAACTGCGTACACTACGACAAGGAAAACAAGCCCGGCGTCGCAAACCTTATGAATATCTATGCCACGATCACAGGCAAGACCTTTGAAGAGATTGAGCACGAGTTTGAAGGAAAGGGCTACGGCGTCTTCAAACCCGCCGTCGGCGAAGCGGTCGTGGACTGCCTCAACCCCATCCGCGAGGAGGCAAAACGTCTGATCGCCGACAAGGGATATCTGGACAGTGTCTATAAGGAGGGCGCTCAGAAAGCATCCTATATCGCCAACAAGACACTCCGCAAGGTATACAAGAAGATCGGTTTCTATCAGCCCAAATGATCTGAACAGGAGGGAGCACTTACATGTT